>JADCFR010000372.1 GCA_020249415.1 Roseomonas sp.
GCGCCGCACTTGATCCGGCGGAGAATTTGCTTGGGCGCAGCGTGCAAGGCGGCCCCGCGCCAACCGCCATGGCAGCGCTGATCGCAAACCGGCGTGACAAGCTGGCGCAGGACCGCGAAGCGGTCGCCGCCATCAATCAGCGCCTTGCGGATGCGCGGGCAAAGTGTTGGGCAGAGGCAAAGCAACTGGCAGCGCAGCCATAGTCTTGACGTGCTGGCCGATGTTTAGACTGAATATGAAACAGCGCGGACCCTGCCAGCACCGCGCAGCAACCGGGAGGAAGACATGAAACTGACGCGCCGTACTGCCCTGACTGCCGCGGCGGGGCTGCTTGCAGCACCCGCCATTGCGCAATCGGGCTTTCCCAATCGTCCCATTCGCTTGATTGTCCCCTGGCCGCCTGGCGGTTCCACAGATGGCCAATTGCGCGCCTTGGCGGAAGCGGGGTCTCGTTATCTTGGCCAGCAAGTGGTTATTGACAATCGTGGCGGTGCCAGCGGCACTTTGGCGGCAGCGGCCATGGCGCAGGAACAGCGCGGCGATGGCTATCTGGTCGGTCAATTGCCCATCACCGTCTTCCGCTTCCCGATGATGTCAAGCCGCCCGACCTGGGATCCGCTCAAGGATTTCACCTATATCATCCACCTGACCGGCTATCTGTTCGGCGTGGTGGTGAAGGCCGATAGCCCTTGGAAAACCTGGGAAGAATTCTTGGCCTATGCCAAGGCCAATCCGGGCAAGGTTGCTTATGGCTCGCCGGGAGTTGGCACCACGCTGCATATCACCATGGAACGCATTGCGCTTGAGCGCGGCATTGAATTTCTGCATGTGCCCTTCCGCGGTGGTGCTGATAATGCGCAATCCCTGCTGAGTGGGCAGACCCAGGCAATGGTTGATTCAACCTCCTGGGCGCCCTTGGTGGATGGGGGGCAATTCCGCCTGCTCTGCACCTGGGGCGAGACACGCGCCAAGCGCTACCCGGATGCGCCGACATTGCTTGAAAGCGGCATCAACATTGTCTCAACCTCGCCCTATGGCATTGCCGCGCCCAAGGGTGTTGATCCCGGCATCGTCAAGGTGCTGCATGATGGCTTCAAGCAGGCGCTTTATGATCCGGTGCATACCGCCGCACTGGAACGGTTCGACATGCCGCTGATCTACAAGAACAGTGAGGATTACCGCGCTTCGGTTGCAAAAATCATCGAAGAGGAAGGCGCAGTGATCCGTCGCCTCAATCTTCGCATCAATTGATTGGCTCTGGTGAAGGCGGTGGCACCATCGCCTTCACCCCGCCCTCAAATCATCCAGCGCGAGAACGACATTCCGCTGCACCACGCCATCCTCATCACGCAGCGCGAGCGTGACGCGCTTGTTTTGCCAATCAATCTCCACCGTGCCGAAATTCACGCGCGGGTAAAGCTCCCCCAGGCGATTGGGGCCTTGTTCGCGCGCATTGACGAATTGCCGATTGATCCCGCTTGAGGTGATTTCCGTCAGCGCATAGGGCGTGCGCTCGCTTTCACGATAAAGCGCGCCGATATGCCGATCACCAGACAGAAACACAACGCCGCGCGCCCTGGTGCTGGCAATCAGATCATAAAGCCGCTGCCGCTCGCGCGGGAAATTGCCCCATCTTTCCCAGCCATGGCCTTCCACCACAACCTGGATGGAAGAAACAATCAAGCGCAGCTCCGCCGGTTCTTGCAGGCAGGCGCGAAGCCAATCCCATTGCGCTTCGCCCAGCATGGTTTTCGCTGGATCATCATCGGGCAGATAGCGTTCCCGCCCGGGCGCGCCGCGTGCATCAGTAATGCGCAAAGGCGAACGGAACCAGCGCGTATCGAGCAGAATGATCTGCACGCGCTGCCCCGCCGGGCCGAGTGTCAGATGATGATAAAGCCCATCGCGGCGGCGCCGCACATCATCCGCCGGCACGCGCCAGAATGTCAGAAACGCGTCCTTCGCTTCCTGCTTGAAGGGATTTTCGACACCGCCATCATTCACGCCAAAATCATGATCATCCCAGATCGCCGCGTGATGTTGTTGCCCCGCGATGAAGCCCATGAATTCCTGATGCTGCAGCGCCCTGGCATAGGCCTCCTGTAATTCGGCCAGATCATGTCGCCGCACCCCGCCATAGACATTATCGCCGCCGAAGATGAAAAACTCCGGCTGCCAGGCACGCACTGCGCGCCAGATGGGCTGCGGCTGCTTTTCATCGGCGCAGCTTCCGAAGGCGATACGGCTGATCGCGCGGCCCTGCGCCGCCACGGGCGCGGCGAGCGGCACCAGGGCTGCCGCCGCCAAGCCACGCCGCGTGATCATCAGGCTCAAACCTGCGGCACTTCAACCTTGCCAGTATGCAGCTTGAGCCGTGCCATCTCAGGCGCTTCCTGCCCGGCATCGCGAAAGGCCTGCTTCAGTGCGGCCATATTGGGTGCGAAAATGCTCTCTCGATTGCTGCTGACCCAATCGCGCGATTGCTGCGGCATCACAAGCGATCCCTGGAAGCGCGGCATCACCCAACGCGCGAAAAGCTCAAAGGATCGCATCGTCGCTTCCCGATCGGCCCATTCATGGGCGCGGAACAGCACGCCCCCTGCGCCGCCATTGGTGAAGCCCAGCAGCCGCTCAATCCCTGCCGCTACCGTTTCCGGTGATCCGACCAGGGTTGAGCCCATCGCCAGCCCATCGCGCAGCGGGTCTTCCGAACGCATCGGCGGCCGGCCCAGGGTTTCGCTGAAATAGGTCAGCGTCTCCAAAGCCTCACCATGGCGCACATCGCGCAGCGCGCGTTCATCATCCTCGGCGCAATGCAGATTGATCACCAGGCGCCAATTCCGCCGGTCCATCTTCTGGCCATGCTTGGCGGCTTCCGCTTCCGCCATTTGCCATTGCTCGGCCAAGGATTTTGGCCCGCCCGGCAAGCCCGCGCCAAGCGAGAGCAAGCCAAGCCCATATTTCGCCGCCGCCAGCGCGCCCGATGGCGTTGTCGAAGACGCGACTGAAATGGGGAAACGCGGTTCGGAATAGGGTGCCAGATGCAGCCGCGCCTCACGCAAGGTGAACCAATCGGTTTCCATCGTTACCGGTTCTTCGCAGGCCAAAAGCCGCGTAATGGCATTGAGCGATTCATCCATGCGCCGGCGCTGATGCGCGGCATCAATGCCCATCATGTATGCGTCCGAGACAAGCGCGCCCGGCCCGCAGCCCAGCATCACGCGCCCGCGCGTCATGTGATCCAGCTGCACAAAGCGCTGCGCGACCAAAAGCGGGTGGTGATAGGGCAGGCTGGTCACGCCTGAGCCAAGCTTGATGTGCTTGGTGCGCTCCGCCGCTGCGGCAATCATGATTTCCGGGCTTGCGATGGTTTCCCAGCCGGCGGAATGATGCTCACCGATCCAGGCCTCATCAAAGCCCAGATGGTCAAGCCATTCGATCAGTTCCAAATCGCGCGTGAGGCCAAGGGTCGGGTTGTCACCCACCCGATGAAAGGGTGCGAGGAAGATACCAAAGCGAAGGCGGCGAGGCAGCATGGGTGGATTCTCCATCACATGGAAGGCGGATCGCCCGCCAGGAATTCCTCGCCGCCATAATCGGCTGCGCGAGGCAGGCGCAGGATGCGCCCTTCAGGGGTCATGCCAATCTGTTCCGGCAGCACGGTGACCACGGGCGTGGCGCGCGCGGCGGCGAAGGCTTCCGCCACGCTGTCATGCCGGGCGAGTTTGGTCAGGTTCATCCGTGTCGGAAACACAAGTTTCTTCGTGCCGGCAAGGCCTTCCGCCAGCGCATCAGCCGGCCTGATCCAGACACTATCCACGGCTTCATGGCCATCATGCAAAGCGGCCTGATCTTCGGGCGCGGCGGCCAGAAAAAAATGCGTATCAAAGCGCTTCGGCACATCCACCGGCGTGATCCAATGCGCGAAATGCGCCAGACCGGAAATCGCGGGCATTAGGCCGCGCGCAGCCAACATCGCGGCAAATTCGCCCTCGGCTTCCGGCGCCCGGCCTTCCTCCGCCAGCAAGACACCGCATTCTTCCCAGGTTTCTCGAATCGCCGCGACACGAAAGGAGCCATGCGCATCGCCGCCGGCCAGCAACTTGTCAGATGCTTCAACCCGCCCGCCCGGAAACACCAAGGCACCCGAGGCGAAATCAATCTGGCGGTGGCGCACCACCATGAATACCTCCATGCCACCTGGCCCGTCGCGCAGCAGCATGACGGTGGAAGCGGGGCGGGCAGGGGCGGCGGTGCTCTCACTCATGCCCGCATTGCAGCGCGCCCAGGGCTCCGCCGCAAGGTGCCACTTTCAGGATTTCGCCAATCGCCGCAAATGCTGGGCAGCGGCGCGGGTCGCCGCCGCTTCAATCTCCCGAAAGCCGAGCACCAGCGCCCCTCCCAGGCGGGTCAGCCGCGCCCCGCCGCCCCCGGCGCCGCCGGTAATGCGCTCCACCACCGGGGCCGAGAAGGTCTCATTCAACTCCGCCACCAATTCCCAGGCCCGGCGATAGGACATGCCGAGTGACCTGGCAGCGGCGCTGATCGAACCCGCTTCGGCAATCGCCTCCAGCAGGGCGATCTTGCCGGGGCCGACGCGACCATCGGCAAAATCAAGCCGGAGCCATAGCGCGGCATCCTTCATGGTCGGGGCATCACATGCAGCGCATCGCGCAACAGGGAAACGCTGCATGCTTCACCCGCTGCCAAGCCATTGCGTTGCGCGGCGTGGCGCGGCAGGGCGAAGGTCAATTGTCGGCCTTCTGTGTCGCCCACATCCAGGGTGACGCGCATTTCCTCGCCCATCGGCAAAAGCGCGGTGATGGTGCCGGAAACCGGGTTTTCCCTTTCGCCGGCTGACGGCCGGCCGCGCCGATGCAGCACCACGCCGCCCGCGCCAATCAGCCAATCAACGGCGGTGCCCGGCGGCAGGCTTGGCATGGGGGCGGCTTCCAGGATTTGGCTGCCCCAGCGGAGCCGCGTGGAGCAATCCTCATGCGCCAGCACCACGCCGGTGAAAAGATTGCGGAGATCAAGCAGGCGCGCGACCTCGGCCGAGGCCGGGCGGGCCAGCATTTCCGCGGGCGGCGCCGTTTGCAGCCCGCGCCCCCGATGCAGCAACAGCATACGATCAGCCAGCGACGCAGCCTCATCCAAATCATGCGTGACCAGAATGATCGGGATGGCGAGCCCCTGGCGCAGATTGGCCAATTCCACCTGCAAGCGCCGACGCGTGGCGCGGTCCACGGCGCTGAAGGGCTCATCCAATAGCAGCACGGCAGGGTTTCGCGCCAAGGCGCGTGCGACAGCCACGCGTTGTTGCTGCCCGCCGGAAAGCTCCGCCGGGCGGCGTTCTTCCAAGCCTGCAAGATGCACGCGCGCCAGCAGGGCGGCGGCACCTTCGGCGCGCATCGAGACGGGCACATGCCCCATCGCGGCCATGACATTGCCAAGCGCTGTCAGATGCGGAAACAGCGCGTAATCCTGAAACACGAGCCCCACGCGGCGCCGATGCGCCGGCATATCAAGCCTACGGCTGGTGTCGAGCCAGGTTTCCCCATCGCAGATCACGCTGCCGCTGGCCGGATGATGCAGCCCGGCAATGGCGCGGAGTGTGGTGGATTTGCCCGCACCAGATGGCCCGATAATGGCCAAAAGCTCGCCCGGTGCGCATTCCAGCGTGATATCAAGCGCGATGGGTGTCGCGGCCTTAAGGCGCACGTAAAGTCCCCCGTCAGTCATGGCGGCGCCGCCCTATCCCGCGCGTGAGCCGCTGCACCAGCAGTAGTGACACAAGGCAGATCACCAGCAGCAGGGCGGACATGCTGGCGGCAGCGGCATCGTCAAAGGCCTGCACGCGATCATAAATGGCAATGGCGGCGGTGCGCGTTTCACCTGGGATGGCGCCGCCCACCATCAGCACCACGCCGAATTCGCCAAGCGTATGGGCGAAGGTCAGTACAATGGCGGTGGCAATGCCGGGCCAGGCCAAGGGCAATTCAACCCGCCAGAACACTGCCCAGGGCGCCATGCCGGAAGTGGCGCCGGCTTCGCGCAGATTGCCCGGAATGGCGGCGAAAGCGTTTTGGATTGGCTGCACTGCGAAGGGGATATTGGCAATCGCGCTCGCGAGCAGCAGCCCTTCAAAGGAAAAAGCGAGGGTCCGGCCAAAGAGCGCTTGAAAAGCACCACCAAGCCAGGTGCCAGCGCCAAAGGCCGCCAGCAAATAAAAGCCAAGTACGGTTGGCGGCAGCACCAGCGGCAGCGCCACCGCCGCTTCAACCACGCCCCGCCCGCGAAAGCGCCGCAACGCCAGGAAGCGCCCGAGCCAGAGCGCCAAGGGCAGCAGGATCACCACCGTGCCAAGACCAAGCCAGAGCGAAAGCCGAAAGGCGGGCCAATCCATGCTTCAGGGCGCCTGCAGGCCATGGCGCGCGAAAACCGCCGCCGCCTGGGGTGAAAGGAACCAGGCTTGCAGGCGCGCCGCTGCTTCACTGCCGCGCTTGGTCAAGGCCAGGCGGTGACGGAGCGGTTCATGCAAAGCCTCCGGCACCAGGCTGAAGCTGCCGCGCGCCGTGAGCGCGGGGGACAGCGTGAGAGAATGCGCAATAAGGCCACCAATCGCGCCCTCGGTGGTAGCGAATTGCGCTGCCTGGGCGATGCTGGTGCCAAAAACCAAATGCGGGCGCAGCGCCTCCCATAGATCAAGCCGACGCAACGCTTGTTCCGCAGCACGGCCATAGGGCGCGATTTCCGGATTGGCGATGGCAAAGCGCTGCACGCGCCCTGCCGCCAGCAAGGGGCGAAGCGCCTCCAGCCCCGCAGCCGGGTCAAGCGCTGATCCGCGCGGGGCAAAAAGCGCCAAGCGACCCAGCGCAAAGACATGCCCCGCATCGCGCGTGTGTCCCGCTTCAGTTAGTTGCGCAATGCTGACCTCATCCGCCGCGAGCAGCATTTCGAAGGGTGCGCCTTGTGCGATTTGCCGCGCCAGATTGCCGCTGGCGCCATAGGCGAAACGCGGCGCGATGCCGGTTTGCGCGGTGATAAGCGCGACGGCTTCTTCCAGCGCCGGCTGCAAGCTCGCGGCCGCGGCGATCAAGGGACGCTCGACCACAGACGCACGCGCCGTCGCGCATGGGAGCGCCGCCAAAGCCAACAAGAGGCGACGATGCATCAAAACCCTCCGTTATTCCCAATTGGCTATAACCCGAAGCGCGCATGGCGCGCAAGCCTCCGAAAAAAATCACCGGCGTTTTCCAAGTGTAAATCTTGGCGTGGCAGAACGGTGGAAGAGGAGCAAAAAATGTTCACATTCCAGAAATACTCCAGGCCGGCACAACAAAGCCTTGCGGTTTTTGTTGCGGTTTTTCGAAAGACATCATCCATCATTGCTAACGGATCATTGATGCGGGGCAGCGCTGTTGCGGCAGCCACCCCAGCAATGGCGGAGGCAGCGCCATGAGCGGCACATCCCCCCCAATTGGAACGGCTGGCGATGATTTTCTTTCGGTGCCAGGCGTCACCGATGACAGTCTTGCCGGGCTTGGCGGCAATGACACGCTGCTTGGTTTTGGTGGCGTGGATCAGCTCTCCGGCGGGACAGGCAATGACTGGCTTGATGGCGGTGATCTTGCCGATGCCCTGCAAGGCGATGCGGGCGATGATACGTTGCTGGGTGGCAATGGCTGGGATGTGCTGTTTGCCGATGCGCCAAGCGGCAGCAGCGGCGATACCGCCGCATCACGCAACCTGTTGCGCGGTGAGGCAGGCGATGATGTTCTGCTCGGCGCTCATGGGCGCGACACGCTTGATGGCGGCGATGGTCAGGATATCCTGAATGGCGGTGGCGGGGCGGATTGGTTGTTTGGCGGAAATGACGCCGATACCTTCCTGATCGATCTTTCGGGGAACCCAGGGCTTGCCAGCAATTTTCTTGCGGCGGATACGATTGCCGATTTCTCCCTCACGCAGGGGGACGCAATCTCCTTCGGGTTGAGCAATGGTGTCTTGCAAGGGGCCTATGGACCAGCGCCGCTGATCTGGCGAGGCACTCTGCAGACCAATTCGGGACCGGTGGCCGGGCTTGCCTTGCCCGGTGCAGAATTGGGCCTGGGGTATCTGCAGGCCTGGTATATTCCCGCAGCAAACACCGATACTGAACCAGGCGGCTGGATCGTGATTGACCTTGACCAGGACGATGCGCTTGGCACCAACGATCTTTTGATTCGCCTGGTGACATCCAGCTTCGTACCGGGAAATTTCTATGCCTCGGCCACGCCAGGAAGCTTTGCCGGCATGGCGGGAAGCGAAAATGATGATGCGCTTTCCGCCATCGCTTCCGGGTCTCGGCTATTCGGGCTTGGCGGTGCGGATCTGTTGCTTGGTGAAGCAGCCGCGGATTGGTTCTCAGGTGGTGCGGATGCAGATTCGATTTTCGGCCTTGGCGGTGCCGATCAGCTTTGGGGCGGTGCCGGGGATGATTGGCTGCAGGGTGGCAATGGCCATGATGCGCTTTATGCCGATGGACCAACCCTGGATGACGCGGATGCACCGGAAGCCGCCAATCTGTTGGAGGGCGAAGCCGGCAATGATTCGCTGTTTGGCGGGGCAGGGCAGGATCGGCTGCTGGGCGGCGATGGCGATGATTTTCTCTATGGCGCCGACGGTGCCGATATTCTGGAAGGCAGTATTGGGCATGATTGGCTGATTGGCGGCGATGGTGGTGACAGCCTGGTAGGTGGCGCTGGGGCCGATACGCTGGAAGGCGGCGGCGGCGATGACCGCCTGATCCTGCAGGATGCCACCGATCGGCTTGATGGCGGGGATGGGCATGATTGGCTCATTCTCTCGACCGGGCTGTTCATTGATCTTGGACTTGAAGAAAATCAGGTGACCAATGGCGCCTGGATCGCCGGCTTCGAAGCGGTTGATGCCAGAACTGCCAGCGCCGCGATGACCGTGCTGGGCAGCCACGCCGCGAACAACATCTTCGGCGGTTCGGGCAATGATAGCCTCAGCGGCAATGACGGTGATGATTACCTGCTGGGCGGTGGTGGTGATGACACTTTGGCCGGCGGATCGGGGCAGAATATTCTTGAAGGTGGCGCGGGCAATGATTTCTACTGGATAGATGGTGCCGATGACCTGGCATCGGAAAATCCTGGTGCGGGCAGTGATACGATTCTGGCGGGCATCGATTTCTACCTTCCGAGCGAAATCGAAACCCTGATCCTTTCCGCGACGGGCACTGCCCAACGCGGGATCGGCAATGAAGGCAATAACCTCATCATCGGCAATGCGCTCGCCAATGAACTGCTGGGCGGCGCGGGCCATGATACGCTGCAGGGCGGTGCGGGCGATGATACGCTGCAAGGTGATGCCGGGAATGATCACCTGATCGGCGGTGACGGGGCGGGCGATTGGGTCAGCTATGCCAATTTGTCCGAATTCGGCCAGAACGTCGTGGTCAATCTTGCCAATTCGGCGGCGTCAGGCGCCGCTGGCAGCGACTGGCTGCAAGGCATTGAACATGTGCTGACCGGGGCGGGTAGCGACCAAATCATTGGCAATGCGGCAGCAAATTACCTCTCGGCCGGTTCAGGCTTGGATATGCTTTGGGGCGAAGCTGGCGCCGATACGTTGGATGGCGGGGAGCAGAATGACATGCTCTCTGGTGGCGCTGACGGGGACTTGCTGATCGGCGGCGCCGGGCGGGATAGCCTTTCCGGCGATGCCGGCAATGACACGCTGTCTGGCGGCGAGGGCGCCGATACCAAGGCGGGTGGCGCTGGCAATGACCTCTATTACTTCATCGAAGCCCAGGACCAGATTATCGAATTTGCGGGCGGCGGCCAGGATACCATCATTACCTCAGCCGATATCACCATGGGCGCCAATGTCGAGGTTCTGGTGATCGCAGATGGGCTAAGCGGCCTGTCCCTTGTTGCGGGGGCGAATGGCAGCATGATGATCGGCAATGGTCTTGCCCATCGCTTCCAGGGTGGTGCGGGCGATGATGTGATCCTTGCAGGCGGCGGGAGTCTCCCCGATATAATGGCCCTGTTCAATCAATGGCTTTAGCCCGCGTTACAAACGGGCCTGAGCTTAAGTCGAGGAAGGCGCGGTTGTGATGGAAAAGGCGACGCTCGGCGGCGGGTGTTTTTGGTGCCTGGAGGCTGTCTTTCTTGGCATGAAGGGTGTCAGCGCCGCGACCTCGGGCTATGCGGGCGGGCATGTTGCGAAGCCGAGTTATGAGGAGGTTTGCGGCAAGCGCACCGGCCATGCAGAGGTGGTGCAGGTCACCTATGACCCCGCCATTGTTTCCTTCCGGGATGTGCTTCGGGTCTTTTTTGCCATTCACGATCCCACCACCAAGGATCGGCAGGGCGCGGATATCGGCCCGCAATATCGCAGCATCATCCTGACCCATGACCCCGCGCAGGAGGCCGCTGCGCGGGAAGTGATTGCGGAGCTTGCCGCGGCGCGGCTATGGGGCAGTCCGTTTGTGACAGAAATTGTGCCGCTGACCCAATTCTGGCCGGCCGAGCCCGAGCATCACAATTACTTCGCACGCAACCCCTGGTCTGGCTATTGTCAGGCGGTGGTGGCCCCCAAGGTAGCAAAATTCAGGAAAAGTTTTTCCGATTTGCTGAAACCCGCGCATGGGGCATAAGAAGCCATGGTTTTCTTCAAGCAAAACAGGCCGCAAGAACACGCTTTTCCGATCCAGAAATCGGAATCCGAATGGCGCGCGGCGCTTGCCCCCGAGGCGTTTCGGGTTCTCCGCCAGCATGGCACCGAACGGCCTGGTTCATCAGCCCTGAACGCCGAAAAGCGCCCGGGGCGCTTCCTGTGCGGCGGTTGCGGCGTGCCACTTTTCGATGCGGCGACCAAATATGAAAGCGGCACCGGCTGGCCTTCCTTTTATGCGCCGCTGGATGGCGCCATTGGCACCCATATTGATCGCTCGCTGTTCATGGTGCGGACCGAGGTGCATTGCGCGCAATGCGGCGGCCATCTTGGGCATGTTTTTCCGGATGGTCCTGCCCCCACGGGCCAGCGCTATTGCATGAATGGCGTTGCCCTGACCTTTAAGCCTGATGCCCAATGAAAAGCGCGCAATGGTTTGGCCTTGCCTTGGCCCTGCTGGCGCTAAACGGCGCTGCCAAGGCGGATTTCGTCTATGTGCTGAATTCGACCGATCCCAGCATTGTCAAAATCGATTCGCGCACCGGCCAGGAGATCCGCCGCATTGAGGGCCTGCGCGAAGTGCATCATCTGGTGCTGGCGCCCGGTGGGCGTGAATTGCTGATTGCTGATTCGGGTGGCAATGAGATTCTATTCGTGGAACCCGCTACCGGCGAAGTGCTCCGCCGTGAGCGTATTTCCAACCCCTATCATTTGGATTTCACGCCAGATGGCCGCTTGCTGGTGATAGCAAGCCTGAGGCGCGGCCAGGTGGATATCTATGACGCCGATGGTCCCCGGCTTTTGGAAAGGCTACGCGCTGGCAATAAGCCATCCCATATCGCCTTCAGCCCGGATTCGCGCTTTGCCTTCATCACCATGCAGGGCGATGGCACCGTGGCCGCGATAGACCTGCAAACACGGCGTATTATGTGGCAGGCGCCGGTGGGGCCGGAACCCGCTGGCATTATTTGGCATCGTGATAGGTTGATCATCGGCATTATGGGGCGTGACCACTTTGCCGTGCTCAACCCCACCACGCAGCAGGTGGAAGGCACCATCCGCGTTGGCCGCGGCGCGCATACGATCTTCCCGTCGCCCGATGGCAAGACGCTTTGGGCGACAAGCCGCGTGCAGAGCCGCATTGCGGAAATTGATCCCACCAGCCTGGAAGTCCGGCGCATTTATGAAGTGCCGGGCGGGCCGGATTGTATTGCCTTCGCGCCCGATGGCGCGGTTTGGGCGACCCTGCGCTGGGCCGGCCGTATCGCGCGGCTTGATCCCAATACGGGCGAGGTTTCGACCATTCGTGTTGGTCGCAGCCCGCATGGCATTTTCGTCCAACCACGCGCCGCGCAATGATGCGGCGCTGGCAAAGACTGCTGCTGAGTTGCGTGGCGCTTTGCGCCATCCTGGCCATGCCGGCTTCGGCGCAGACATCGGCGGCCTGCCCTGCCGGGACGCTTTTCCTCACGATCGATACGGGTTGGGGGCGGGAAGCCGAGAGGATCGCCGAAATCCTGCGCCGGCGCGGCATTCGCGCCACCTTGTTTGTGGCGCATGAACCGACCCATCGCGGTGACCGCAGCCTTGATCCTGCCTGGGCGGAATTCTGGCGCGCCCGCGCCGCTGAAGGGCATGTCTTCGCGAGCCATACGGATCGGCATTGGTATTTCCGCGGTGATCCCGCCCCTGGCCTGGTGCGCTATGTCGCGCGCGGTGGCGGTGGCGAAGCGCAGCTCGATCAGCAAGCCATGTGCCGGGAACTGGCGGCACCGATTGAACGGCTGCGCGCAGCCGCGCCGGGTGCCGTGGTGCTGCCACTTTGGCGCGCACCGGGGGGCATTACCACGCCGAATGCGCTGCGGCTGGCTGAAGCTTGTGGCCTGCGCCATCAGGGATGGACCAAAAACGGCTTTCTGGGCGATGAACTGAATAGCGATACGCATCCCAATGCGGCGCTGCGCGATCAGGCGCTGCGGAATATTCGCGATGGTGAGGTATTGGTCATGCATTGGGGGGTGCGCAGCCGAAAAGACCCCTATGCCAATGTTTTTGAGGAGGTTGTGGCGGGGCTACAGGCGAGGGGTTTCTGCTTTGCCCCCTTGACCGCGGAGGGTAGGCGATAGGCGATGTTCAAGACCCTAGATGAAATGCATACCAGCGTTACGGGCTGGATTTTCGAGGCCCTACTGCAACCGGTGCTCTATGCGGCTGATCTGATGAATATCGCCGATGAAATGCTGGAATGGGTGGATTTCGCCCTGTTCAGTATTTTCGGCATGGTGGTGATCTATGCCGTCTGCCGCCCGCTGGAAGCCTGGCGCCCGGTGGAACCGGTGACGGATCGGCGTGCCATCCGCACCGATATCATCTATACGCTGCTGGCGCGGCTTGGGATTTTTCCTTTGCTTGCCTTCATTTTCCTGGCCACGGTACAAAGCCAATTCGAAGGCATGCTGGCCGATACGGGCTTTGTTGCGCCAACTCTCGAAACCTTCTTTCCTATCCTGCATGAATCGCCGCTGCTGACCTTTTTTCTTTACGTGGTGATCCTGGATTTCGGCGAATATTGGCGCCATCGGCTGCAACACAGCATCGGCTGGTGGTGGGCGCTGCATTCCATTCATCACGCGCAACGGCAAATGACCTTCTGGACCGATGACCGCAACCATATCCTGGATGAGGTGATTGCGGCGCTCTGGTTCGGCACGATCGCCCTGCTGATCGGTGTTTCGCCGGCGCAATTCCCCTTGCTGCTGCTGCTCATGCGCCTGATCGAGGCTTTCTCCCACGGCAATATCCGGCTTTCCTTCGGCCGCATTGGTGAAAGGCTGGTGGTGTCCCCGCGCTATCACCGGCTGCATCATGGTGTGCTTTCCACCGCTGAACATGGCAAGAATTACGCTGTGCTGTTTCCGGTTTGGGATTGGATTTTTCGTACGGCGGATTTCAGCCGGCAGACCTATCCGCGCACGGGTGATCCGACCGGCGCGGAAGCCTTGGCAACCGGTGGCTGGCTGGTCCAGCAATGGGCGGGCTTCAAGCGCATGCTGGGGAAGGGTGAGCGCGCCTGAACCACCGGGGCGCGCCTATTCCCGGTAATGGCACGCCACCGAATGGCCAGGCCGCACTTCACGCAAGGCCGGCACTTCACTGCGGCAGCGCGCGCCATCGGCAATCGGGCAGCGCGTATGGAAATGGCAGCCTGATGGGGGATTAAGCGGGCTTGGCACATCCCCTTGCAGCCTGATCCTGTCGCGCTTCACGGTTGGGTCCGGGATCGGCACGGCTGAAAGCAGCGCCTCGGTATAGGGGTGGAGCGGCGTGGTATAGAGTTCCCGCGCCGAGGCAATTTCCACGATCCGGCCCAGATACATCACCGCGACACGATCGGAGATATGTTCCACCACCGAAAGATCATGCGCAATGAACAGGAAGGTCAGGCCGAATTTTTCCTGCAAATCCTCAAGCAGGTTCACCACCTGCGCCTGGATCGAGACATCAAGCGCCGAGACAGGTTCATCGCAAATGATCAGCTTTGGTGCCCTTATCCGTGTTGAAGATCTTGGGCTTGCCGTATTCTACCAGCGCCTTCTTCGATAGCCTTAATTCAAAAGCCTGTATCGAGCGTGATCGAAAGCTTCCAGGCCACGACACTCCGGCGGAACCAATCAATGACAGAGGCATGATCGGTGAAGCTGCGTGCCATGAGGTTGTGGGTAATGTCCATTGCCCAGACCTGCGGCGCGGGTAAGGGAAGCCGTTGATGTATTGGAAAATGCTGGTTTCGGTTTGGCGGCGGGTTTCCCACGTCCTCCCGTCGTCGCCTTGAATATGCGTTCTTTCAACGACAATCCCGTTTTCTCGCATCAGCCTCCCGACACGCCGGTACCCCACATCGACACCAAGTTCCTTCAGATCTTCGGGCATGCGCGGGCAGCGGTAGCTGCCCAGGCTCAGGCGCGATTGCTTTTCAATGTCGGCTAGAACCACCATGTGCATACATTGTCTGCGGCTGGCGGGGCGCCTGCGGAATGCCCGCAATCCGCGTTGAAAACATTCTCGCGAACCTAAACCGCGTTGCTCAAGGAGAGAATTTCAGCAGCCTGCTAAAGCGTGTTACGATCACAGGGGTCCACGCAACCCGCTCTAAATCATTGTTTTCGAGCATCTTCACACGTTCAGATGATTCCATCTGAACGTGATCTACTCTAGGCACCTCAAGCAATAAGAAGCGTTAATGTCCGTTACTTTGGTGGAATATCCGCCAGCGCAAAATACACGGGCTTTCCCGCCTGCCTGAAGCGCGCCACTTCCTGATCTGCGCCCTCGCTTGGGCCACCCAGCCGCAGCACGGCATCGCAGCGTTCAGCCAGCGCGAGTGAGACGGGCATCATCACTTCGTCAAACACATCGCCCTCAGCCGCGGCGATGATGGGCAGCGCCATATTCACGCCAATCACTGGCACATGACCAAGCCTGAGGATCGCGAGTGCGGCTTGGTTCATTTCAGCAAGGCGCACGGCGCGCAAGGCAGCATCGGCGCCACCGCTGGTATAGGGGGCTGCGATCATGATCCACATGGGTCAGCCGAAGGTGTTCAGCAGGTCATCAACCTGCGCTGGCGTCAGGCTGCGCGCGCCAGCGCCACGCAGCAGCAGCGCAAGCCGCGCGGCTTCTTCCAATTCCTCGGCCGCATGCACGGCATCTTCCAAGGTGCGGCCAGAAACGACCGGGCCGTGATTGGCGAGCAGCACCGCCTTCGCGCCCTTCGCCGCTTCGTGGATGTCGTTTTCCATCGCGCCATCGCCGGGCCGGTAATAGCGGATCACCGGCAAAAGCCGCCCGACACGCATCACGAAATAGGGTGTCAGCGGTGGGATCGGCGCGACTTCCCCTGGTTCGGCCAGGCAGGCAATGGCGGTTGCGTGCGTCGAATGCA
>JADCFR010000373.1 GCA_020249415.1 Roseomonas sp.
CGCCATAGCGGATCGTGTTCGGGCTATCGAGGAAAAGCCGATCGAGTGTTTCAACATCATTGCTGACAAGCGCCCTTTCATATTCCAGAAAGGCCGCTTCGACTTCGGCTTTGACCGCCGGAATATTGATGTCCATGTCATGCTCCTCAAGGCGCCACTTTGGCTTGGACAATGCCCCGGCATTCCAACCAATGCGCCGCGCGCAGGGCAAGCCCTTCCTTGCCCGGGGCTGCGATGATTTGCACGCCAATCGGCATGCCTTGCGCCGGCCATACCGGCACGGTGACAACGGGCAGCCCGATGAAGGAAATGGGCTGGGTGAAGATGCCAAGATTGGGCCGGACCGGCAGCGTTTGGCCATCCAGAACAAAGGTCTTTTGGTCCACAAGCGGTGCCGAAGTGGGTGTCGCGGGCGCCAGGATCAGATCGGTTTCCTGAAACAGCTTCATCACTCCCGCCTGATACCAACGCCGGAATTTCTGCGCCTTCACATACCAATCACCGGGCAGCATGGCGCCGGCAATGAGCCTGTCCCGCACTTCGGGATCAAAATCTTGCGGCCTTTCGCGAATGCGATCCCGATGCAGGGATGATCCTTCGATCATGGTAATGATGAAGGCGGCGGCACGTGCGCGATGCGCTTCGGGAAGCTCAATGCTGGCTTCAGCGCCAAGGGCGTGCGCGATGGTATCAACGGCAGCAAAGGCCTGGGTGTCACCCATTCTGGTGAAATAGCCGCCGGCCCGCTTGATGCGCAGCCCCGCCAGATCGCCTTCAAGGCTTGGCGTCACGGGCTCGGCGGTGCCGTTGGTGCAAACCGGATCAAGCGGATCCGCACCGCGCATCGCATCATATGCTAGCGCCAGATCCTGTACGCTCCGCGCCAAAGGCCCAACATGATCAAGACTGGCAATGAAGGGAAAGGTGCCGGCGCGTGACAGCCCGCCATAGCTGGGCTTCAGGCCGAATAGGCCACATAGCGAAGCAGGCACGCGGATCGAGCCATTCGTATCAGACCCGAGGGTGATGGCTGCAAGCCCCGCCGCCGCGGCACCGCCAGAACCACCCGATGATCCGCCTGTCATGCGTTCCGGATCATGCGGGTTGCGCGCATGGCCATCATGCGCGTTGCGTCCTGTGAAATCATAGGCGTATTCGCCCATATTGAGCGCGCCGAGCAACACGGCACCGGCCGCTTCCATCCGTACAACCAGCGTCGCATCTGCCGATGCAGGCGCGTAATCACGGTTTATCTTTGCACCCGCTCGGGTAACCAGGCCCGCGACATCAAACAAATTCTTGACGGCAAAGGGCACGCCAGCGAGGGGTGGCAGCTTCAGCCTTTGCGCATAGGCCGAATCAATCGCATCGGCCTTGGCCAAGGCGCGATTTGCTGTGACGTCCGTGAAAGCGCGCAACCCATCATTCCGCGCAGCAATCAGGGACAGGTGCTGTTCTGCTACCTGCCGTGCTGTCACCTCGCCATTGCGCACCGCCTTGGCAAGCTGGTGCGCGGGTTCATGAGTCCATTGCCTCATGCGCGCATGACCTCTGCTGTGAAGACAGGCGCGGGCTCCGCCTCATCCGACAGAGGGAATTCAAGCACAAGCTGCACCAGCCGAAAGGCGAGGGCGATATTTGCTTCCACTTGCGGGGCATATTCCGGTGTCAGCGGCAGGCTGAGCGCCTCTGCCATGGTTTCAGCATAGGCTTTCACATCCAAGCTTGTGGCATCATTCATGCAATAACCTTTTCATGACCAGGAAGACTTCGCAACCTTATGGGTGCTATCTTTCTCGGGGCTCGATTCATCCATGGCAGCAAGCATCATGCCAAGATGGTTGTTTGCTGTTGCGTTATCTAGAAACTTCGCAAGCAGGATTGCTGATTGATCAGGGAAGGACCACGCCATGCCGAAAAGCCATTACCTCGCCGCCAGCGCCGATGCCTGCCATTGGGGGTATTTCGACGCCAGCCGCCCGGCCCAGATCAGGATCACGAGCGGCGATGAAATCACAATTGATACCGTCACCGGCGCGCCAGAAACCGTGCCGCCAAAGCCTTTCCATACGCCACCTGAGCTTTTTGACATTCACCAGAAGAACGACCGGTTTGCCGGCGCGCCCCATATCCTGACCGGGCCGGTGGCCGTGGAAGGCGCTGAGCCCGGGCACGTGCTGCAGGTGGATATCTTGGATATCAAGCTCCGCCAGGATTGGGGTTTCAACCTGATCCGCCCCTTGGGGGGTACGCTGCCGGATGAGTTTCCCGAGGGCCGCATTCTGAATATTCCCCTGGACGCCGAGAAAATGATCGGCCGTCTGCCCTTCGGTGTGGATATTCCGCTGAAGCCGTTTTTCGGCATTATGGGTGTTGCACCGCCGAAAAACTGGGGCCGCTGCACCTCGGTCATTCCGCGCAGTTTTGGTGGCAATATCGACAATAAGCAGCTTGTGGCGGGCACAACGCTTTATTTGCCCGTGCATGTTCCTGGCGCCAATTTTTCCTGCGGTGATGGCCATGGCGCGCAGGGCGATGGAGAGGTCTGCCTCACTGCCATTGAAACCGCGCTGCAGGGAAGATTTCGGCTTACGCTGCGCAAGGACATGTCGTTGAAGCAGCCGCGGGCTGAAACAGCCACGCACATGATCACCATGGGCTTCGATACCAGCCTTGATCGCGCGATGGAAACGGCGCTGCGGGAGATGATTGATTATATTGTCGAAACGCGAAACATCTCGCGCATGGATGCCTATACACTGTGTTCTGTTGGCGTGGATTTTCACGTGACGCAGACGGTAAATACCTCCAAGGGTGTTCATGGTTTGTTGCCTAA
>JADCFR010000374.1 GCA_020249415.1 Roseomonas sp.
CCGCGCCGAAATTGGCGCCCAGCCGGCCGAAGCCGGTGATCACCTCATCAAAAATCAGCAGAATACCGTGCTTGGTGCAGATATCGCGCAAGCGCTTCAGGTAGCCCGCCGGCGGCACCAGCACACCGGTTGACCCCGCGACCGGTTCCACCATGACGGCGGCGATGGTCTCGGCGCCATGCAAAGCCACCAGGTTTTCCAGCACATCGGCCAATTCAGCGCCATGCGGCGGCTCACCCCGGCAATAGGCGTTCTTGGCCGGCAGATGCGTATGCGGCAGATGGTCCACATAGGGCAGCAGCGCGCCGAATTGCTTGCGATTGGGCCCAATGCCGCCCACCGACATGCCGCCAAACCCCACGCCATGATAGCCGCGTTCGCGCCCGATCAACCGCACGCGAGAGCTCTCCCCCCGCGCCTTGTGATAGGCGAGCGCGATTTTCAGCGCCGTATCCGCGCTTTCGCTGCCGGAATTGGTGAAGAAAACGCGGTCCAGCCCCTCCGGCGTCATGTCGGCCACGCGCGAAGCGGCTTCAAAGGCGATGGGGTGGCCAAGCTGGAAGGCGGGCGCGAAATCCATGATCGCGGCCTGTTTCTGGATGGCCTCCACAATTTCCCGCCGGCCATGCCCGGCATTGCAGCACCAAAGGCCAGAGGTACCGTCCAGAATCTCCCGCCCCTCCGGCGTGTAGTAATGCATGCCCTCGGCCCGGGCGAGCATGCGCGGACGGTCCTTGAAATACTTATTGTCCGAATAGGGCATCCAGAACGCGTCCAGATTATTCGGGCGCGGCACATTGATTTCATTCATCGGGGTATCTCCAGTATTCACCTCAATAAACCCCCGCTGGCGCGCGGGGGCAAGCGGGAGATTGTTCAGCCCTGCCGCAATTCCGGAAAATCCTCCTCCCGATACTCGCCTTCCGGCCTGGTGCCGGCGGCGAAGCGCTTTTCTTCCAATTGGCGCAGCTCCACCCGCCTGATCTTGCCAGAAATCGTCTTGGGCAGTTCATAGACTTCCAGGCGGCGCACGCGCTTGAAGGCGGAAAGCCGCACGCGCAGATGCTGGAAGATGGATAGCATAATGGCCGGATTGGCCACCGCCCCCGGCGCCAGCGCAATAAAGGCCTTGGGCACCGCCATGCGCATGGCATCCGGTGCGGGCACCACGGCTGCTTCCGCCACTGCCTCATGCTCAATCAGCACGCTTTCCAATTCAAAGGGCGAAATCCGATAGTCGGAGGCTTTGAAGACATCATCTGCCCGCCCGACATAGGTCAGGTAGCCATCCTGATCCCGATTGGCGACATCGCCGGTGCGATAAAATGCCTCGCCCGCCGGCAGGGTGCTGCCATCATCCGCCTCGTAGCCCATCATCAGCCCGGTCGGTGCGGGGTTGAGCGCGATGCAGACCTCCCCTTCCTCGGCCGGCTTGTCATCGGGGTCGAGCAGCACAATCCGATAACCCGGCAGCGGCTTGCCCATGGAGCCTTCCTTCAACGCCATCCCCGGCGGATTGCCGATCTGCGCCGTGGTTTCCGTCTGGCCGAAGAAGTCGCGGATCGTGAGGCCCCAGGCGTCGCGCACCTGTTCGATGATTTCGGGGTTGAGTGGTTCGCCCGCACCGGCCACTTCGCGGAGTGACGTGCGGATGGATTTCATGTCTTCCTGGACGAACATGCGCCAGACGGTGGGCGGGGCGCAGAGCGTGGTGACGCCATTGGCGGCAATCGCTTCCAACATGCCGCGCGCATTGAAGCGCGGTTGATTGGCGATGAAGACTGCCGCCCCCGCAATCCAGGGCGCAAAAATGCAGGACCAGGCGTGCTTCGCCCAGCCAGGCGAGGAAATGTTCAAATGTAGATCGCCCGGCTGCAGGCCGAGTACGAACATGGTGGAAAGATGCCCCACCGGATAGGATTGATGACTATGCAAAACCAGCTTCGGCTTGGCCGTGGTGCCTGACGTGAAATAGAGCAGCATCGGATCGCTGGCCTTGGTCGGCCCCTCCGGCGTGAAGCTGGCCGCACCCTGATGCAGGGTTTCATAGGCAACCCACCCCGCCGGCGCCGCGCCCACCGCAATGCGCGTCACCCCCGCTGCCAGCCCTTCGAATTTTGGCGCGTCGGCGGCATTGGCCACCACGAAACGCGCGCGCCCGCGCGTAAAACGGTCCTTCAAATCATCGCCGGCAAGCAGCGTTGTCGCGGGGATCACCACGGCGCCCAGTTTCATCGCCGCCAGCATCACCTCCCAAAGCGGCACGACATTGCCGAGCATGAGCAGGATGCGATCACCGCGCTTCACGCCAAGCGCACGCAGCCCATTGGCGACGCGGTTGGACGCCGCTGAAAGCTCGGCAAAGCTGCGCTCCGCCGCGCCATCACCAACAATGCGGAGTGCCGGGCGGGTGCCATGCGCGCCGGCGGCCAATTCCGCGTCAAACCAATCAAGCGCCCAGTTGAAGTGATCCAGCGCCGGCCAGCGGAAATCGCGATAGGCGGTGGCGTAATCGCCCCGCTGCGCCAGCAGGAAATCCCGCGCTGCTTTGAAAGCGGCTTGGCTCATGCCCTGATCCTCCCTCACGCGTTACAGCCTTGGGTGCGGCGCTCGTGCCGAACCTTGTGCCCGGGCGGGCGGCGTGACCGGGGCAGCTTATGGGCAATCCGCCGAACCGCAAAGCGGCTTCGGCGGACCAAGCGCCATCAGAACAACAGCCCCTTCTTCAGCATGCCATGCACGCCCTTTTCGCCATTCACCGTTTGCGTGACACGGAAATCCACCGCGAGTGAGCAGAATTGATAGGCATCCGCATCCGAAAGATTGGTGCGCGAACAGATGAAGGCGATCATCTCACGCAGGGCCTGCTTCATCGCCAGATCCAGATCCTCATTCATGCCCATGGTGATGAAATGGGTTTTGGTCTCGGCGCGGGGAAATTTCAGCACCGGGTCCTTGGCGCCGCCGCCCTTCACAACGGAAAGCTTGAAATGGCCGGTCAGGCAGATTTCGAGGGCATTGATGCAGACCTCGCCATCGCCCTGCACGCCATGGCCATCACCGGCGGAAAACAAGGCGCCCTTATTGAAAATGGGCAGGAACAAGGTGGTGCCTTCGGTCAATTCCTTATTATCCAGATTGCCACCAATGGCGCGCGGTTCCTTGGTGCTCACCATGCCCCAATCGGGCGGCGGCGCCACACCCATGACGCCAAAGAAGGGCGCGAGCGGCAGATCAAGCCCGCCATCCTGCGGCCCGAAGGGCAGGCGACAGGTCATGGCCTGCTTGTTCACCGGGATATGCAGCGTGCGACGATAGGGAAAATCCTCCGGCAGCGTGCCGAATAATGGGCGGAAACCACAAAAGCCCCAATCCGCACCAAGCTCGATCTTTGCGATATCGACGCGCAGCGCATCGCCTGGCTCAGCGCCGCGCACCTCAACCGGGCCGGTGATGATATGCGGGCCAAGCCGCGGAAGCTTGGCGTGGATTTCAGAAATCGCCGGATGGAGCGGCAGGCCCTTCTCCGGCCCCGGCATTACTTCCGGCCCGCCCGAGACGCATTCCAGAATGACCGTCTCACCGGAGGCAATGCTCGCCACCGGCGGGAAGGAAGCGTCAAACCCGCCCCAACGGCAGGTGGCGACAGAAGCGGGGATACGTGTTGCTTGCGACATTAGAATTTCCTTGTGGGGTCAGAGCCAGCCTTTGCGGCGGAAATAGAAAATCGGCAGCAGGGCTGACACGATCATCAGCAGAAGCGCCAAAGGATACCCGAAAGCAAATTTAAGCTCTGGGATGAATTCGAAATTCATGCCGTAGATGCTGGCGATCAGTGTGGGCGGCATCAGCGCCACGGACGCCACGGTGAAGGTCTTGATGATGGCGTTCTGTTCCACATTCAACACGCCCAGCACCGCATCCAGCAAGAATTGCGCCTTGGAATTGAGGAAGCTTGCATGTTCCACCAGGGATCGCACATCGCGCACCAGGGTCTTGATCAAGGCCTGGTTTTCCTTGCGCACCGCGGTTGCCTTCTCGGCCCCCACAAAGGTCAGGATGCGTGACAGGCCGAGCAGGGTTTCGGAAGCACGCGTTGTCACTTCCCCAACCTGCCCCAAGGTGAATAGAGCATCCTTCAGCTTGTCATTGCGACGATGCATTTTGACATCCGCCTGGGAAGTGCGGAAGGTGGATTGGCTTGCCTTGTCCATATCCGCGCCGACTTTTTCCAGAATATCGGCCAGGCGGTCCACGATCTGTTCAAACAGATGCAGCATCACCGCATCAGGGGAATGCAACAGGGTCGGGTGGCGCTGTGCGCGCGTGCCAAACACGGTGAAGGCGCGCGGCGTGGCATAGCGCACCGTAACCAACGTACTGTTGGTGAGCACGAAGCTGATCGGGGTGGAACCATAATCGCCCGAATCAACGCCATAAAGAAAATTGGCCGTCAGGAACAGCGCATCATCCTCTCGATAGAGACGGGATGAGCTTTCGATTTCCTGCATTTCCTCCCGTGTCGGGATTTCGAGCGAAAGGGCATCTTGCACCGCGCGTTCTTCCGCCGGTGTCGGGTTCAGCAGGTCAATCCAGACGGCATGGCGCAGGTTTTCGGCCACGGCAACCTCGGCCGCGGATTCGCGCGCAGATTCAGGCAGGGCGGCGGTAATGTCCGAAATGGCGCCTTCGCGTAGGCGGCAACGGCCATCCTCAACAGTCCAGGTCGAAAGCATGGCGCGGGCCCTCCACGCGGTGAAAACGGCGACAACGATCTAAACTTGGCCCGGCAGGCTGAACAGCCTTATTGGCCCCAAGCCCAAGCCGCAATGGCCTGCCCCGGGGCAAAGATACTCCCGCCCCGCATGGGGGCGGGCATAGCTATCAGGCGCCCGGGCGGGGCGGCGTGGTCTGCGCAGATGCCGTCTGCGCCGTGGAAGAAGCCGCCGGGCCCTGGATGCTGCCGGCCGGCTGGGTCTGCCCCTGGGCCTGCGCCTCCATGGAGGCATCTGGCTGTTCTTCCTTGATGTTTTGCTTGAAGGACTTGATGCCCTTGGCCAGATCGCCCATCAGCCCACTGATCTTGCCGCTGCCGAAAAGCAGCAGAATGACCAGCAGAACCACAAGCCAATGCCAGATGCTGAAGGAACCCATTGCGACGCCTCAATTCCCAGTTGGAAGCCCCGCCTTGGCGGTGCTTCGGACCCTATGACATGGCGGCAACCTAATCGCCAAGGGGTTACCGCGCAAATGCCCAAATGGTTTCTCGTGGGGCCTGCCGCAATAGGGGTTGAAAACCAAACTGGCTTCCACCAAATCCCTCTGGTCCGGGCCCCTCTGGCGGGGGTCGCCCCTATGGCGACCTGTCGCGATGTCGGATCGTGCAACCCTGCGCGGTCTCGGCCCCCCTATGGCTGATCCGCGCTTTTTGGATGAGGTTTGGGGATGGAATTCCTGGCTGCCGAATGGATGGGCAAGCCCTTCTGGATGTGGAAGGGCTTTTTGCTCATCGTCGTTCTCTTGCTCGCTTTTGACCTTGGCGTCCTGAACCGCAAGGACAAGGAAATGGGCGTGGCCGAGAGCCTTTATCTCTCTGCCTTCTACATTGCCTTTGCCATGCTCTATGGCGCCGGCATCTGGTGGGCCTATGAAAATGGGGAGATCACGACCTCGGACGGGGTTCATGCCGGCATGGCCTATTTTACCGGCTTCTTCATCGAAAAAGCACTGTCCATCGACAATGTCTTCGTGATTAGCCTGATCTTCGGCTATTTCGCCATCCCGCGCCGTTATCAGTATCGCGCGCTGGTCTGGGGCATCATCGGCGTCATTGTACTGCGCGGCATCATGATCGCTCTCGGCGCGGCGCTGGTGCAGCAATATAGCTGGGTGCTCTATATCTTCGGCGCCTTCCTGATCGCGACCGGTATCAAGATGCTGGTGGTGCCGGAAGGGGAGCAGGATATCTCGAAGAATCCCGTTGTACGCTTCATGCGCAAGCATATGCGCGTGACGGATGAACTGCATGGCCAGAAATTCTTTGTCCGGCAGATGGATCCGGCCACGGGCAAGAAGCTCGCTTTTGCGACGCCGCTATTCCTGGCGCTGGTGGTGATCAATATCGCCGATCTGATATTCGCGGTGGATAGCGTGCCGGCGATCTTCGCCATCACGACCGATACCTTCATTGTCTATACCGCGAATATCATGGCGATCCTGGGGCTGCGCGCGCTGTATTTTGCCCTCGCTGCCATGGTACATCGATTCCACTACCTGAAATATGCGCTGGCGCTGGTGCTGGTCTTCATCGGCGGCAAGATCTTCTGGAACCAGATGGTCGGCAAGCTTGACCCCGCGATTTCGCTCGGGGTGACAGCGGCCATCATCGCCGGCGGGATTTTCTGGTCGCTCTGGAAAACCCGCGGCCAGCAGGCGCATAGTACCTGAACAATCCTTCAGCCGAGGTGCAGTTCAAAAGGCTGCACCTCAACAAATTCATCATCGGCTGAAGTGCCATCCTTCCACATGAAGACCGCGAAGCGCGCTTCGCGGTCAAATGCCGTGAAAGGGTGGTGCCAGACATTGGCGCCGTAAGTGACACCCTGATCAGGCCGCGCCAGAAAGGCGCATGCCTTTGTCATATCCGGCTTGCCATCCGCCCCATGCGGCGCCACCAGCACCAGCCAGCGCCCCGCTTCCATCGGGATGAAGGATTGCGAGGAGAATTCATGCCGTTCCATGGTGGTGGACGCGAAAGGCGCTGATTTCGGCAAGGCGCGCGTGAAGGAAAGGCTGGGCGCCGCCCCGCCCCGGCGATTTTCCAGCATCTTGTCTATGTAAGCGCGGCCCGGCGCGGATGGGCTTTCCAATACCTCGCCAAAGGGGGCGAAGGCTTCAGCGGTGAGGGGTTCGGTCGTGATGCGGCGCATGGGATGGCTTTCGGTTTAAACCCCGCCACCAAAGCCGCGCCGCGCGCGCCTGTCCAGCCCATTGCCCTGCCTCTATTTTGCGCAGAATTTGCTTGGGACCGCGCCATTTGGTGACTGGGCGCTGCCATGGCTAAGCTTGCGCCATGAAGGCCGCCGCCCTGCCCCAACCCAGCCATCAGCGCTCTCGCGGGCGCTTGGAATTGGATTACCATCTGCATGAAGGGCGCACGGTATTGGGCGGGCTCTATCAATCGCCGCCCATGCGTGCCCTGTTCCCCGACCCCGAGGCGGATTAGGCACCGATCTGCGCGCTGGTGAATACCGCGGGGGGGCTCGCTGGCGGCGATAGGGTGGAAATCGCCCTCAGCCTTGGTGCCGGCGCGCAGGCGAGTTTCTCCACCCC
>JADCFR010000375.1 GCA_020249415.1 Roseomonas sp.
CCCAGTGGAATTGCGTGCCAAGCCGTTGCAGCCAACCCGCTTCACCCAAGGCGCGCCATTCGTCTTCTGTGCAAAAGGTGGCATGGACGGATGAGGCACCAATGCCCTTGCAGGCCTGCACCAGGGCGCCCGCCACAACATCCGGCCCAAGGCCCGCTTCGGGATGCAGCAAAAGCCGCGGACCCGGCACGGGGCTGAAGGGCACGGCCACTTGCAGCTTCGGGTAGTAATCCCCGCCCGCACGTTCAAGCGCATCCGCCCAGCCATGGTCGAAAACATATTCGCCCTGAGAATGGGATTTCGCATAGGCCGGCGCGCAAGCAAGAAGGTGCCCAGAACCATCTCGCAAGACCGCATGTTGCGGCAGCCAGCCACGTTCCGCGACCGCGCTGCCGCTTTCTTCCAGCGCCAAAAGAAAGGCATGGCACAGAAAGGGATTATCATCCCCCGCACAGGCATCCCAATCACGTGCCGGGATTTCGGCAATCGCGCGATGCAGCGTGAGCGTCAGGGAGGTTGGATCATTCGACATGGGACAGCGCCCTTGTCTAGCACGGCGTGTCCTGAGATTAAATCATTCATCGTCGCCCAAAGCTGCGCGTAACACGAAGCACTTCGGACCAGAGAATACGCCGCACTGGCGTCAGCCGTCCCCAATTCGGCGGAGTCCACGGCGAAAACGCTGCGCATTTTCCACATAATGCGCGGCCGAGGCGAGCAAACGCTGACGTGTTTCAGGATCAAGCGCGCGGATTACCTTGGCTGGTGCACCCATCACCAAGGAACCTTCGGGAATCTCCTTCCCTTCAGTCACCAATGCCCCGGCGCCGATGATACTGCCTGCACCAATGCGCGCGCCATTCATCACTGTTGCCCCCATGCCGATCAGCGCACCATCACCAATGGTGCAGCCATGCAGAATGGCACGATGGCCAACCGTGACATCGGCACCGATCGTGAGCGGAAACCCGTGATCGGAATGCAGCACCGCGCCTTCCTGGATATTGCTGCGCGCGCCGATGTGAATGGGTTCATTGTCGCCACGGATGGCCGCGCCAAACCATATGCCAACATCTTCGCCCAGAATCACATGCCCCACCACCTGCGCATCGGGCGCCAACCAGAAGCGGCCCTCGCCTGGGGTTTGGGGGGTCAAATCATCCAGCGCGTATAGCGGCATTGCGTGTTCCTTCCTGATGTCAACGAACATATCACGGTTTCACACCGGCTTGTCCTGCGGCCCGCGGATCGGGTCCAGGATTTCCGCATTATGCTGGCCAGGGCTTGGCAGATCATGGCGCAGCGGCAGGCGTTCGGCACCGAATTGCATGGGCAGCGCCGGCACCTTGATGCGCCGCCCGTCATGCAGTGTCACCTCATGCAGGCCGCCACTGGCAGCAAGATGCGCGTCTTCAAACAAATCCCAAGGCTTGGCGATGCGGGAATAAGGCAGGCCAGCCCTGGCGCACATTGCCTCAAGCTCCGCAACGCGGCGCGTGATCAGCAGGGATTGCACCAGCGGAATCAGGGTTTCGCGACGTTTGGCGCGTTCCGTATTGCTGGCATAATCGGGATGATCCAAGGCGGCTGCGTTCAATTCGCGGATGAAAATCTCCCATTGGCGTTCGGTAACCACGCCGATGAAAATCTGTTCGCCATCGGCGGTATCAAACACATCATAAACGCCCCAGGCGCGCCGGCCCGCCGGCATGGGCTCTGGCGCCTTTCCGGTGATGGCCTGTTGCAGCATGGCGGTGGAAACCAGAAAGGCGGCGTTTTCAAACAGCCCCGCCTGCAATAGCTGCCCACGCCCGGTGGTGTCACGTTGGCGGAGCGCAGCCAGGATGGCAATGACACCAAACATGCCGCCCATCATGTCATTCACTGGCGCCCCGGCACGGAGCGGCCGCCCCGGCGGGCCGGTCATGTAAGCCAGGCCCGATTGCATCTGCACAACCTCATCCAAGGCGGTGCGGTTTTCATAAGGGCCGGGCAAATAGCCCTTGAGCGAACAATAGATCAGCCGCGGATTGCGCGCCGCAAGCGCCTCATAGCCCAACCCCTTGGCGGCGAGGCCACCGGGGCGGAAATTTTCCACGACCACATCCGCCGTATCAATCAGGGATTTGAGCTTTTCGAGATCGGCGGCCTGATCCGTATCCAGCGTCACACTTTTCTTGTTGCGATTGAAGGCGGGAAAGAAACCCGTGCCAGAGGCCACCAGATAGCGTGTGCGATCCCCCTTGCCGGGCGGTTCAATCTTGATCACCTCGGCACCCAGATCGGCCAAAACCAGGCCACAAGTAGGCCCCATGACCATATGGGAGAATTCAACAACGCGAATGCCGGCAAGCGGTAGCGAATCCATGATGGCGACCTGCGGGCGGGGTGAAGCTGGCGACGCGCCTGCCCTTCGGCGCGACCCTGAGGGGAGCTTAGGCGATTTTTGGCAAGCGCCAAATCAACCAGCGCCTTTCCCGTTCACGTTGCTCCACGGGGGCCACTCTAAACCTTCATTGGGTCGCTTTTTCCGGGGCGCCAAGGCATGCCACTTGGCCTTGAAAATGCCCCCGGCCAGGGAAGATGATTTTGCCGACCCGCGCGCAATCCCGTAAAAGGCACGCCATGGAAGATTTCATCTATACCCTCATGCGGCGCGATGATTGGCGCGCGGCAGAAGCCGCTGGGGCCTATCACGGCAGCGCGGATGATCGTCGCGACGGTTTTCTGCATTTCTCCACTGCCGCGCAACTGCGCGCGAGCGCCGCCAAGCATCGCGCAGGCATTGCCGATTTGCTGATGGTTGAGGTTGCCAGCGCCGCCCTGGGCCAGAACCTGAAATGGGAGCCCGCCAGCGGCGGTTCCCGCCCCGGCTTGTTTCCCCATCTCTACGGTCCCTTGCCCTTGGCTGCGGTGCGGCGGGTGATAGCACTGCCGCTCGGCCCCGATGGGCTTCATCAATTCCCGGCCGAAATCCCGTAGGCCCACCAGACATGCTTCTCCTGGTGCGCGGGGGTGTTTTTGGATTGGGGAAGGTCAGCCTGAATCCTTAGCGCTGATCGGTCCTGGAGGCACGCTCACTCATCAGGCATGCGAAGACCACAATCGCCGCCCCGGCCAGCGTCCAGGAGCCGGGATAAAGTTGCCAGATCACCGCATCAAGCAGGAGCGCAAAAACCAAGGCGGAAAATTCGAGCGGCGCGAGGCGCGCAGCCCGGTCAATGCTGAAGGCCAGCGCCAGCGCCAAAGTGGCGCCACCGGCAAAAAGCCCATTGGCGATCAGCGCCAGCCAATCATAGGCGTCAGGCGCCACCCATTCCGCCATGGCGAAGGGCAAAACGGCAAGGAAGAGCGGTCCAGAGGACCAGAAGACCAGCCGTGCAGCGCCCTGTTCCGCCCGCAATAGCCGGCTGATTGTCAGAAATCCGGCATAGGTCATGGTCCCCATGAAGGCCCAGGCATAGGCGCCCCAGGGGCCTTCCGCCGAAAGCCCCGGCGCCATGGCAATGATGACGCCAAGAAAGCCCATTGCCGACCACAACCACACGGCGCGTCCATTTTTCTCACCAAGCACAAGGGCCGCGAGCAGCAGCGTGAAAAAGGGCGCGGTGAAGTAAACCAGGTAACCCTCAGCCAGCGGGATTTCGCGAAAGGCCAAAAAGAAACCATAGGCCGAACCAGCCATGCAGAGCGCGCGCAGCAAATGCAGCCCCGGGCGTGCCGTGGCGATTGGCCCGCCGGCACCTGGGCGCACCAGGCGCGCAAGCGCAAGCAACAGAAGCAGCGTGCCATAGCGAATGACCAAGACCTGATCCGCGCCATAACGCCCGGCCAGCAGCTTTGAATTGGCGTCGAGCAGCGCAAAAAGTGCCATGGCCCCTACCAGCAGTAGTGGCCCTTTGGAGCTTGTCATGTGATCCCGGAATGGCATTACGCCGAAACCGCTTCGGCGAACGCCTTCTCGCCCCCCACTCAGGGGGCGTCAAGCGCGCAAGTGATGATTAAGTTGTTAAGGCGAATAGCGCCAGGATATCGGCAAGCTGCGCATTGCCCAGCAGAATGACATCATCACCCTCTCCGCCATCAATGTAATCGCCAAGCCCATCGGCGATCAGCAAGTCATTGCCCGCACCACCATAAAGGCTGTCACTACCGGTGCCGCCCATCAGCGTATCGGCGCCGGCATTGCCTGAAAGCATGTTTTCTGCGGCATTGCCGATCATGCTATCATCGCCATCACCGCCAATCGCGGCTTCAATCATGACATTGCGCGCGATGGCGATATTGTTGGTTAGACCGCCAATGGAAGAAAAGGCTTCCGGGTTCAGATTGATGATCTGATTGGCGCCGTAGCCCGAAGCATCCAGCGTATCCGCCCCGCCCGCATCATAGATGGTAAAGGCCGGTGCGGTTGCATAGGCCGCAAAATCATAGAGCGAACCGGCGGTGGCGTTGCGGCCATAAACATTATTGCCCGTGTTGAAGCTGGTATTCGCGCCATAAAGATTTTGCACGGCCAGAATATCCGCAACACTTGGTCCCATGACGTAGCGATAACTGCCGAATTGCGCATCCACCTGATCGAAATACGACATGATCGTATAGGACCAGATATCGTTCTGATAAAGATTATCAACACCATAGGTGGCGGTACCATCATAAGCGCCACCATGCCCGAAGCCAAGCGTATGACCGATTTCATGCACATAGGTCTGGAAGGAATAGCTATCTATGGCGGTGCCGTAGCTATTGAGCCAGCCGGTGCCGATATTGATCCCGGCGGAGGTGATGAAGCCATCGCTGACGGAAGAAGACGCAAAAGCCCCCGATTGATTATCGTCAAGCGTTATATCGCCGCCCGAGGTGACTTCCTGAAACACCAGTTTGGTGACATTGGCCCAGCTTTGAAAGGCGGCACGCGCCAGGGTTTGCCCATCGGGAGTGAGCCCCGTCACATTATAGGTGATGATATAATCAGTTGTTGTGTCCCAACGGCGACCACCATCACCCCAGAAGCCGGTGGTCAGGAACTTCGCGATTTCATCAAGGGTATAGGTGGACGGTATGAATTCAAAGATGGAGAGCTGATAGCCGCCAACGAATCTCTCTTCCCAGGAGCTGGCATCGAGGAAGTATTGCCCGGTCTCCGTAGCCACCCAATTCAGGCGCGAATTGCGCAAGACGCCGCCACGGATATCGTCATTCTCCGCAATCAGGACGCCGCTGGCGTTGCGCAGATAGATGTATGGGTCTTCCAGCGCGTCATACCCATCAAGAGCGACACCATTCAGCGTGATCTGGTAACGCGTGCCGGCCACCAGATTCACCGCGTACCAATCATGATCGCCATCCTCCTCCAGCACGCCAGTGATCGGTGTGCCCAACGCTATCGTAGAAGTGCTTGTCGAATCGCCCGGTATATCCGCAGGCGCGTTTGCAGACGCGTCTGCAGGCGCGTTTGCAAACGCGTTTGCAGGCGCCGGGCCAGGCCCTGGGGCGGCAAGCGGCTTCCACACCGCTTGGCAGGCATGGCAGCCGCAGGCAAAGCCGGCGGCCTCATCCGGTTGGGCTGCAAGGCAGGCGAAAATCGGCAAAGCCTTCTCCGCTTGGCTTAAGGACGCAAAAGACCGGCGTCATGTTAGACTGGCTTTTGCCGACCTGAAAGCGCTTTATTGCCGTGCCGCAGCGTGAGTGGAACACTGCTTGCCGGCCAATGCCATCGCAAAATCGCCCCCGCGCGCCAGATGGTTGAAGGCATAAGGGCGCTGGCACAGGCGGCCATGCTGAGCGGACAGCAGCAACAGGACCGCCCGCGCCGAACCCGAATCGGACCGCAAAGGGGGGTGCTTCCTCTGGCGCGGACGCGGCCCGATGGCCGGTTCTTAAGCCGGTGTCATGCGACCGGCTTGCACGCCTCCCCTGATTTTCCGCCTTGGAGGGGCCTCTTTCGACTGTATCTGTCAGTCAAACCGGTCTAGTCTGACTGTCATGGCTTCGGAGCATAAACGGGAGGGGGCAGCCGCCGCCGCGCTTCTGGCGCGGGAAGCAAAGGCACTGAGGGGCCGGCTTTACGGGCCGGTGCTGCTCGGCCTTGCGCTTGCCTTGGCGAGTGTCGCTCAGGCGCTGCTGATCGCCCGCCTGCTTGCTGCGCTTTTGGCGGGCAGCGCGGCCTCCTGGGTGGATTTCATCGGCGCTGGCGCCTTGGCATTGATCATGGCGGCGCTTGGCATTGCGCAGGAACGCGCCCAGACCGCCGCCGGTGAGGAAGCCAAGGCGAGCCTCCGCGCCCGCATCTTTGCGCGATTGCTGGCGCAAGGCCCGGCGGATCAGCGCCCGGTTGGCGAGAAAAGCGCGCTGGTCGTTGAACGTGTTGAGGCGATGGAAGGCTATTTCGCGCGCTGGATGCCGGCGGCCATCATCGCTGTTGTCGCGCCGTTGTTGATCGCCGGCTGTGCCGCACTGTTTGATCCGGTCAGTGGTCTTATCCTGCTGGTCGCGGGCCTGATGGTGCCGGTGGCGCAGGCGGCGTCCGGCATTGGCGCCGCGCAAGCCAGCCGCCGGCAATTCGCTGCCCTGCAACGGCTTTCCGGGCGCTTTCTGGACCGCATGCGCGGCCTGCCCGTGCTGGTATTGTTCAACCAACAACGCGCGGAAACCCAAAGGCTTGCCGCAGCCGCCGAGGAATTGCGCCAGCGCACCATGCGTGTGCTGCGCGTTGCGTTTATCTCCTCAGGTGCGATGGAATTGATCGCCGCAGCGGCACTCGCCTGTCTTGCCATTCGGCATGGCGCGGTGCTGACCGGCGCGCATCCTGATCCGGTGACGGCGTTTTTCGTTGTGCTGCTGGTGCCGGTGTTTTTCCTGCCGCTGCGGTCCTTCGCCGCCGCCTATCATGAACAGCTTGGCGCACGCGGCGCGGCGGCGGATTTGGCGCCGCTGCTGGAGCAACCGGAAGAAACCGGGTTGCTGCTGGAAGAAATGCCGCCGAAACTCACCATCACCTTTCAGGATGTGCGGCTTTCCTATGATCCATCACGCCCACCTGCCTTGGATGGGCTTTCCTTTCGCGTCCTGGCCGGTGAGACGCTTTTGCTGACCGGTGCCTCAGGCGCGGGCAAGACATCGGCGCTGCGTATTCTGATGGGTTTCGCGCGGCCCGATGCCGGGCGCGTTGCGATCAATGGCCGCGACGCGCTGCTGCTGAAACCTTCCGAATTGCGCCGCCTGTCATCCTATGTCGGGCAGCGCGCGCATTTATTCCGCGCCACCTTGCGGGAGAATATTCGCCTAGCGCGGCCTGATGCGGATGATGCAGCGGTGCTTGCCGCCGCAGAAGCCGCGCAGGTGATGGATTTCGCGCGTGATTTGCCGCAGGGGCTGGATACGTTGATTGGTGAAGGTGGCTTTGGGCTTTCCGGTGGCCAGGCGCAACGCGTGGCGCTGGCGCGGGCGTTTTTGCGCGACACGCCCTTGGTGCTTTTGGATGAACCCACCGCGCATCTTGATCCAGGCACCGAAGCATCTGTGCTGGATGCGCTGCGCAGGCTTTGCGTGGGCCGCACCGCCATTATCGCAACCCATGCCAAGGCCGCGCGATCCTATTTCGGCCAAAGGCTGGAAATTGCGGATGGGCGGGCGCAAGGCAACCGCCTCGCGGGGAATGATTAGGCCATGACCGCTGATCTTTTCCGGGTGCTGAGACTTTGGCTGGAACGCTCCGGCTGGCTGGTGGCGGGAATCATCGTGACGGTGATCTCAGCGCTGGCCGGCGTTGCCTTACTCGCCTTCGCGGGCAAGCTGGTGGCGGCATCCGTAGGTGGGGCAGGAAGTGCGGCGCTGGCAGCAGCGGGCGTGCTGGCCTTGCTGTGGTTGCGGCCCCTGATTCTGCTCAGGCCCATCATGCGCTATCTGGAACGGCTCGCGACGCATGAAGCGACCTTCCGCGCCTTGGCCGATATGCGCGTGTGGTTTTTCGGGCGCCTTGCTGAGCGTTTGCCGACCGGGCTTGGCTTGCGGCGCGCGGGGGATTTGCTTGGACGCCTTGTTTCAGATGTGGAAGCGCTTGATGGGCTTTACTTGCGTGCCTTGGTGCCGGCGGCGGCTTCCATTGCGGTGGTGCTGGCGATTGCGTTGATCCTGGGCGCGGCGGATCCTTGGCTGGCGGCGCTGGTGGCGCTGCCGCTGACGGCGGCCTTGGTGCTGCCCTTGCTGCTGGCGCCCGATGCGGCGCGCGCGGCCGAGGCAAGCTCTCGCGCCCAAGGGGCACTCCGCGCCGCCACCATTGATCCGCTGACAGGCATTGAAGACACACTTGCGGCGAATGGCGAAAAGCGCGCCTTGGCGCGGATGGCTGAGGAAGATCGGGCGCTTTCTGGTGCGCAACGCGCCCTGGCACGGCGCGCAGCCTGGGGCGGGGCGGCGGGCGCCTTGCTGACACAAATCGCGCTTTTGGCCGCACTGGCTTGGACCATGCTCTCCGGGCAGCCCGGCATGGCGGCGGGCGTTTTGGCGGTATTCTTGGCGATTGCAGCGGCCGAGGCTTTGGGCCTGATGCCCCGCGCCGGGGCGGCAGTGGCGGCGGCAGCAGCCGGTGCGCGGCGCCTGTTTGAAGCCGCCGATGCGGCGGAACCCGTGCCAGATCCGGCGACGCCAAATGCGGCACCTTCGGGTCATGCCTTGGTGTTGCGCGACATTGTATTTTCCTGGGCACCGGATCGCCCGCTTGTGTTTAATGGGCTTGATCTTGATCTGCCCGAAGGGGCGCGCATTGCGCTGCTTGGGCCATCTGGCACCGGCAAATCCACGCTGGCGGCGCTGCTGCTGAAATTCGCCGCCCCGCAGCAGGGCAGCATCACTTTGGGCGGCGTTGATATCGCGACCTTACCCGCTGCCGTGCTGCGGGATCGTATCGCCTGGCTGACGCAGGATGCGCGTTTGTTTGATGACAGCATCGCCGCCAATCTGCGCCTTGCCGCGCCCGAGGCCGATGATGCCGCGCTTTGGCGTGCGCTTGATCGTGCGCGCATTGGCGATGTGGTGCGCGCCTTGCCCGATGGGCTTGAAACCCAATGTGGCGAGGCAGGTGCGCGGTTTTCAGGTGGTCAGGCACGGCGCATTGCGCTGGCGCGCGCGTTGCTTTCGCCCGCGCCAGTGTTGATTTTGGATGAACCCGCCGCCGGGCTGGATGCCGCAACAGAACGCGCTTTTATGGAAACACTGGATGAAGCCACAGCAGGGCGCAGCGTGATCCTGATATTGCACCGCCTGACCGGGGGGGAACGGCCAAGCCGTATTCTGCGCCTGGTGGGTGGCAAGGCGATTGCGGCTACCGGGTAAGACAGGCCATAGGATAAGGCTCCATGAATCATCAGCCAGGCCTTGATCCGCGCAAATTCCGCGATCCCTTCGTCACCGCAAAAGGCGAAACCCGCGCGCAAGTGGCGCTGACGGCGTTGGAGACGCTTTGGATCAATACAGGCACGCTCTGCAACATCACCTGCGCCCATTGCTATATCGAAAGCAGCCCGCGCAATGACGCGCTTGCCTATATCAGCGCTGCCGAGGTGGCGATGTTTTTGCATGAGGCGCAGGCATCTGAAATTCCCCTGCGTGAGGTCGGCTTCACGGGCGGTGAGCCCTTCATGAATCCCGATTTTCTGGAGATGCTGGAAGATACGCTCCGCCGTGGTTTTCATGCCCTGGTGCTGACCAATGCCATGAAGCCCATGATGAACCAGGCGGCAGGCTTGCAGGCTTTGCAGGCGCATTATGGCGATAAGCTCACCATCCGCGTATCGCTCGATCATCCTGATCCCACCATTCATGATGCGGAACGCGGTGCGGGGAGTTTTGAACCTACGCTGGAAGGCTTGCGATTTCTGGCGACGCATGGCTTTCGGCTGCATATCGCCGGGCGCGCGGCCTTTGGCTCAAATGATCAGGCAAAGCTGCGCGCGGATTTTGCTGCGCTTTTCGTGGCCCACGGCATTCCGGTGATGGCCTCCGATCCCGTGGCGCTGATGCTGTTTCCGGAAATGGATGCCAGCGCCGATGTGCCGGAAATCACCACCGCCTGTTGGGGCATTCTGGGCAAATCGCCCGATAGCCTGATGTGCGCTTCCGCGCGCATGGTGGTGAAACGCAAGGGCGCCGCACGCCCCGCCGTGCTGGCCTGCACGCTATTGGCCTATGATCCGCAATTCGAATTGGGCGCGACACTTGCCGAAGCATCCCGCCCGGTGGCGCTGAACCACCCGCATTGTGCCAAATTCTGCGTTTTGGGTGGGGCGGCTTGCTCCCGCTGACGCGCTGACGATTGACGCGGCGCGCCGGTCAGGCGACCTAAAGGAAACCGCGAATCGGAGGCCTTAGTGACGCGTCGCTGCCCGCTCATTGCCGCGCCCGCATGAATGCCATGCATGACGCCCCGCGCGAGACCTTGCGGCGTGTCTTCGGCTATGGCGCCTTTCGCGGCCGGCAGGAAGACGTCATCCGCCATGTGACGGCGGGTGGTTCCGGCCTGGTGCTGATGCCGACCGGCGGCGGCAAAAGCCTTTGTTTCCAGGTGCCGGCACTGTGCCGCCCGGGGATTGGCATTGTTGTCTCACCCTTGATCGCGCTGATGGAAGACCAGGTGGCGGCGCTCCGCCAACAGGGCGTTGCTGCCGCGGCGCTGCATTCCGACCTGCCGGGCGATGAGGCGCGCGCGGTCCTGCGCGATTTGCACCAGGGCGCATTGAAGCTGCTTTACATCTCACCGGAACGCCTGACGCTTGAGACAATGCAGGCGCGGCTCGAAGGACTGGATATCGCGCTATTCGCCGTGGATGAAGCGCATTGCGTGAGCCAATGGGGCCATCATTTTCGCCCGGAATATCGCGGCCTTGGCGTATTGGGCACGCGCTTTCCAAATGTGCCGCGCGTGGCACTGACCGCAACCGCTGATCCGCGCACGGTGGAAGATATCCGCCTGCAATTGGGTTTGCAGGAAGCGCCGGTGTTTCGCGCTTCCTTCGACCGGCCCAATATCCTGATCGAAGCCGCGCCGCGGGAGAATGAGCGCAACCAAATCCGCGCCCTGATCCGTGAAGCGGGCGGCACCGGCATTATCTATTGCGGCAGCCGCGCCAAAACTGAGAGCACCGCCGCCTGGCTGCGCGATGATGGGCTGGAAGCGATTTCCTTTCATGCCGGCATGGAAGCCAGCGCCAAGCGAGAAGCGCATCGGCGCTTTTCGCGCGGTGAGCAGATGGTAATGACCGCGACCATCGCCTTCGGCATGGGGATAGACCGGCCTGATCTCCGCTGGGTCGCGCATCTCGATCTGCCGCGCTCACCGGAAAGCTGGTATCAGGAAATCGGTCGCGCCGGGCGCGATGGGCTGCCGGCGCGCGCGCTATTGCTTTATGGCGCGGGCGATATTGCGCTGGCGCGCCACCGTATTGCCGAAAGCCCAGCCAATGAGGATCAAAAGCGCGTGGAGCGCGCGCGGCTTGAAGCCATGGTAGGCATTGCGGAGGCGGCGACCTGCCGGCGCGCGCTATTGCTGCGTTGTTTTGGGGAAGAACCGGAACGCGAAGCCTGCGGGCATTGCGATATTTGCCTGAGGCCGCCTCGGCTTTTTGATGGCACCATCGCGGCGCAGAAAATGATTTCCGCCGTGCTGCGTACCGGCCAGCGCTTTGGCGTCATGCATGTGGTGGATGTGCTGCGCGGGCGGCTCACGGATAAGGTCGCGCAATTCGCCCATGACAGGCTGCCAACTTTCGGCGTGGGCCGTGATTTGCCCGATACCGCCTGGCGCGGCGTGGCGCGGCAATTGGTGGGTCGTGGCGCCTTGGATGTGGCGGTGGAAAATCACGGAGAGCTTGTCGCGACCGAAGCCGCGCGCCCCATTCTGCGTGGAGAGGATGTGGTGATGCTGCGCGAAGATGTGGTGCAGGCCGGCAAGAAAACGCCGGCAGCGCGCAAGGCGCCGGAAGCTTCGGTCATTGGTTCTGATGACCCGGTGTTTGAAGCGCTGCGCGCTTGGCGCCGCGGCATTGCCCAGGCGCAATCCGTGCCGGCCTATGTGGTGGCGGATGATCGCACCCTGGCCGGCATTGCCGCCCGCCGCCCCGCGAACACCGATGAATTGTTGGAAGTGCCCGGCATGGGGCGTTCGCGCGTGGAACGCTATGGCGCGGATATTTTGCGCATGGTTCGGAAAGCCGCGCCTTCACCATAACGCGGCGCGGGCTTCAGCGCTGCGCCACTTCGACCAGCCGCCCATCTTCCATGCGCAGCACCCTGTCATGAAACCGCGCCACGGCAGGGCGATGCGCAATCGAAAGCATGGTCAGCGCCGGCAGGGTGCGCAGCAGCCTTGCGTGCAATTCCTCCTCCGCTTCCGGATCAAGGCTGGCGGTCGCTTCATCCAGGAACAACCAATCCGGACGCAGCAGAAAGGCGCGGGCGAAGGACAGTCTTTGCTGTTCTCCGCCGGAGAGTCTTTGGCCCCAGCTATCGCTATCGGTCAGCCGAGGCGCGAGGTGACCAAGCCCCGCTTCGCCAAGCGCCGCCACAACTTCCGCATCAGAAAAACGCGCTTCATCTTCCGGGTAGCACACGGCGCGCTTAAGCGTGCCAAGCGGCAGATAGGGGCGCTGCGGCAGGAATAGCGCGCGCGCATCCTGCGGCAGGGAAATTGCACCGCTGCCAAAGGGCCAAATGCCGGCAATGGCACGAAACAGGGTGGATTTGCCGGAACCCGAAGGCCCATTGATCAACACGGCCTCACCGGGGGCGACATCCATCCGAGCGCCATTTATCAGCACGCGCCCATCCGGCAGCTTGAGCGTGACATCGCGTAGCGCAAGCCCTTCAGTAGTGCCCTTGCCCGCTTTCGGCCCCTCGCCGGCGGTACGCGCCTTTGCAACGGCATGGGTGAAGCCTGTCAGGCGCTGCACGGTCGCGCGCCATTCCGTGAGCTTACCGTAATTATCAACGAACCAGGAAAGCGCACCCTGCACCTGGCCAAAGGCGCTGCTGGTCTGGATCAGGCCACCAAGCGGCAGGCGCCCCGCGAAATAGGCAGGGGCAGCGACAACAATCGGGAAAATGGACGCCACCTGGCCATAGCCCGCCGTGAAGAAAGTCAGCCGCTTGGTGGCGCGCATAATGTCCCACCAATTCACCATAAGCTTGGTAAAGCGCTGCGTGAGGCCGCGCTTTTCATCCGCCTCCCCACCATAAAGCGCGATGCCTTCGGTGTTCTCCCTGAGGCGCACCAGCGCATAGCGGAAATCCGCTTCCAGCCTTTGCTGTGAGAAATTCAGCGCAATCAGCGGCCGCCCGATCAGATGCGCAAGCCAGGTGCCAAGCAGCGCATAGATCAGCGCCACCCACACCATATAGCCTGGAATCTCAACGCCCAGCACCGTGACTGGCCCAGACAGCGACCACAGCACCAGAATGAAAGACCCGAGCGTGACAATGGAATTGAGCAAGCCAATGCCAAGCCCAAGTGTATCTTCTACAAACAGCCGCGCGTCATCGGCAATGCGCTGATCAGGATTATCCGTATAGGGATCGGTCAAGGCCATGTGATAATAGGCGCGATCAGACAGCCATTGCGCCAGATACACATCGGTCAGCCAGCGCCGCCAACGCATTTGCAAGGCCTGGCGCAGATAAAGCTGATACACCGCAATCAGAATATAAAGTACCGCCACCAGCACAAAGCCTGGCAAGAGCCCTTCCGCTTCCGTGCGATGCCAGGTGAAAAGCAGCGCGATGAAGCCATCCCAATCCTTGCTTTCCAGCGTATTGTAGAAGGCGCGCTGCCAGAAAGTGAGCAGCACCGTCATGCCGACCAGTGATAGGTTGAGCGTGATCACCACGGCCAGCAGCAGACGCGCGCGCCAGCGTTCCTCACTTCGCCAATAAGGTGCGGTCAGCGCCCAGGCTTCGGCGATGAAGGTGATGATCCAGCGCATGGCTTATCCTCCACGCAGCGCCGCTTCCAGCGCCGCGAGCCATGCCATCACGCGCGCGCGATTGACCCCAAGATCAGAATAACCAATCAGGCTGCGGGAATAGAGCCAAAGCCCAGTGCCGCCTTCAACCACAGCCGCTTCCGCCACCACGATATCCGGGTAATTCATCAGCGCACTCCGCACCACCCATTGCGCCTGGTTGCGCTCCGGAAAACGCGCGAGGGGGAAGCTGCGCGGCATGCCGGCCGCCACACGATCCAAAGCCGCCATCACCGCTTCGGGCGAGGCTGGCAGTGGATCCCGCTGCAAATGCCCCTGACCAGGAGCGACACTTGGTGTCAGCAGACAGGTATTGGGGGAGGCCGGCAATTGCAGCCTTGCGAAATCAAGCGGTGCCGGTGCGGGAATACCCTCAGCACCGCGCGAAAACAGGGCAGAGATCATGATGTGGCCCTCAAGCGAATGACGCCGCGCATTTCATCGGGGCTGATCGGCTTGCCCTTGCGCAGGATTTCAATCTTGCCCTGGCGTGCAAGCTCTGCTGCCACCTGCCGCACCGCGCCGAGCAAGGAGCGCCAGTTCTCGGCAGAGACAGCGCGCGCCACATCAGTAGGGCAAAGGCTTTTCTCCGGGCCGCGTTCGGCAGCGATACGGAGCATGGCCGCAGTAATGGCTTCGATATTCATGGCGCGATCCAATCGGCGGAAAGATGGCCCGCTTCATCCCAGATGAAGCGCGCGCGTTGATGCCCGGCGGCAGCCAGCCAGAGCCATTCCAGCCGATCAAAGCCAATCACCACCGCGGCGAAATGCGGGCGACCGATTTCCGCATCCTGAGGCGCGGCGGGCGGGGCGGGTACGATGGCGCCTGAGGCATCGGGCGCAGCATAGCACATGCGGCTGCTGGATCGGCTGCCTTCCCAGGCAGCATCTGCCACCGCATCATCCAGATGCAATGCGGCGCGGCCTGCCACGCGCAACTGGATATGCAAGGCAGCGTCATAGAAATGCATCATCACGCGCGGGTCACGCGCAATGCCGCGCGCCTTGTCGCTCCGCCGATCCGTATGAAAGCGCAGGCGGCGCGCCTCCGCATCAAAGCCGCGCAGGACGACGGTGCGCAGGCTCGGCGCGCCGGTCTCATCCAGGCTTGCGATGCTTGGCGTGTGAAAGGGGCTGCGCCGGTTTGGCACAGCATCTGCCAGCAGGCGAAAGGCCTCCTGCAGACTCGCCATGATATCATCGGCGAAAGCGGGACGAGGGGGCTTCAAAACCCACCACCGGCAGTAAGCCAGGCCTCTTCCGCCGGGGTTGAAACCCGCCCAAGCGCGGCATTGCGATGCGGGAAGCGCCCGAATTGCTGGATCACAACGCGATGCCGCCAGGCATAGTCAATCGCGCCTTTCTCGCGCGCGTGATGCGGGATATCGCGCAAGCCTTCAAACAGCGCGACAGACACATCCTGATCCGCGAGGGATTCGCTATGTTCAAAGGGCAGATAGAGAAAGGGCCTCTCGTAAGGGCCCAGTTGCAGATCAAAGCGCTTTTCCAGCACAACGGCACGCGCAATGGCGCGGGCATGCGCGTCACTCGCAAAGGCTTCCGCGCTGCCGCGCAGCACATTGCGCGGGAATTGATCCAGCAGGATCAGCAGCGCAAGCGCGCCTTCCGGAGAGGCCGCCCAGGAATCGAAGGCGCCTTCCCGCGCTGGGCGGATCAGCGCGCCGAAACGCGCGCTGATTTCCGCGTCAAATTCATCGTTTTTCTGGAACCAGATCGGGCGATAGGTGTCGCGCCCTTCG
>JADCFR010000376.1 GCA_020249415.1 Roseomonas sp.
CCTTGCCGATGCGGATTTTGTGCCGGTGCCGGTGCAGGGGCTGACGGACCGCGCCTATCTGACCGCGCGCGCGCAATTGATGGACCGCGACCGCGCCATACAAAACCCCCGCGCGGGTAATCCTTCCTGGCGCGAAACATTCCTCGCCCCGCAAACCCAGGATCATGAAGCCGGCACCAGCCATATCGCCATTGTGGATGGCGCGGGCAATGCGCTTTCCATGACGACCACGATTGAAGCGCTGTTCGGCGCGCGCATCATGGTGCGCGGCTTTTTGCTGAACAACCAACTGACCGATTTCAGCTTCGCGCCGGAAGCCAATGGCCGGCCCATCGCCAATCGCGTCGAAGCCGGCAAAAGGCCGCGCTCATCCATGGCGCCTTCCATTGTGGAGGATAGCGCGGGCGCCTTGCATGCCGTGGTGGGCTCACCGGGCGGGGTGCGCATTATCGGCTATGTGGCGAAAACGCTGGTGGGCTTGCTCGATTGGGGGCTGTCGCCGGAAGAAGCCGTGGCGCTGCCCCATATCGGCACTATGGGCGGGCCGGTGGAACTCGAACAGGGCACGCCAGCCGCCACCCTGGCCCCGGCGCTGCGGGCGCGCGGGCATGAGGCAACCATCCGGGAAATGATGTCGGGCCTGCAAGTGATCCGCGTGACCAAAGGCGGTCTAATCGGTGCTTCCGACCCCAGGCGAGAGGGGGTGGCGCGGGGCGAATAGGCGGGGTATCAGCGCCCGTCTTTCCCGGCGCCATGCGGCGCGGCGTCGAATTTTTTTGGAGTATCCATGATCAAAAAGGCTGTGATCCTGGCGGGGGGGCGCGGCACCAGGCTGGGCGCCGAAACCCAGCTTCGCCCCAAGCCCATGGTGGAAATCGGCGGACGCCCGATTTTGTGGCATATTATGAAGCTTTATGCCGCGCATGGCATCAAGGATTTCGTGATCTGCCTTGGCTACAAAGGCCAATTGATCAAGGAATATTTCCTGAATTACCGTGCCCATACGGCGGACCTCACGCTTGATCTGGCGACCGGTGCTGCAACTTGGCTGACCCCACCCACCGAGGATTGGCGCGTGACGCTGGTGGACACCGGTGAGGATACGCAAACCGGTGGCCGGCTAGGCCGCGTGGCGCCGTATCTCCGCGAAGAGGAAGGCTTTTGCCTCACCTATGGCGATGGCGTTTCCGATGTGGATATCAGGGCCTTGATTGCTTTCCACCGCGCCCATGGCCGGGATGCGACCGTAACCGCCGTGGTGCCGCCTGGGCGTTTCGGTGCGCTTGAACGGGTTGGCAATACGGTGCGCGCCTTCACCGAAAAACCACCCGGCGATGGCGCGACGATCAATGGCGGGTTTTTCGTGCTCTCGCCCCGCGTGCTGGACCGGATTGATGGCGATGAGTGCATTTGGGAACAGGCGCCTTTGCGCGGGCTTGCCGCTGATGATCAGCTGCGCGCTTTTGACCATCGCGGCTTCTGGCACCCGATGGACACGCCGCGGGATCGCGATGTGCTGGAAGGGCTGTGGCAGGACGGCACCGCACCCTGGAAGCAATGGTGATGCGGCAAACTTCCGTCGATTTCTGGCGCGGCAAGCGTGTGCTGCTGACCGGCCATACCGGCTTCAAGGGCGCCTGGTTGGCACTGCTGCTGGAACGCTTGGGCGTCGAGGTGACCGGCTTTGCGCTGGCGCCGGAAGCCGGGCCTTCGGCTTTTGTGGCGCTGCGCCCGGCGATCACGTCGCGTATCGGCGATTTGCGTGATGCGGCGGCGGTACAGGCAGCCGTGCAGGCCGCGCGGCCAGAGATTGTTCTGCACCTTGCCGCCCAAGCCCTGGTCGGGCGCGGCTATCGCGACCCTGAGGGCACTTTCGCCAGCAATGTCACCGGCACCATCAATCTGATGCAGGCTTTGCGCGGTGCGGGCGCCAAGGCCGCGCTGATCATTACCAGCGACAAGGTCTATCGCAACGACAATCAGGGCCGGCCCTTTCGTGAGAATGATCCGCTTGGCGGGCATGATCCCTACAGCGCTTCCAAGGCGGCTTGCGAAATTGCGGTGGCTTCCTGGCGCGCGAGTTTCGGGGGTGAGATCGGGGCCATGGCCACCGCCCGCGCCGGCAATGTGATTGGCGGTGGAGATTTCGGCGCGGAACGGCTGATCCCCGATCTGGTGCGCGCGCGCATCGCAGATCAGACCCTGGTGATCCGCCGCCCGGATGCGACGCGCCCCTTCCAGCATGTGCTGGATGTGTCGCGCGGGTATTTGCTGCATGCGGAAGCGCTCTGGCGTGGTGTTGCGCCGCAAGCGCTGAATTTCGGCCCGCGCGATGCGGAAATCTCGGTCCGGCGCGTCTTGGAACTTTACGGCGGCGCAGCCGGTGCGCCGATTGCCTGGGAAGCCGCACCCGCGCCCCCCATGGAAGAAGCGCAGCGCCTGGCCTTGGATAGCAGCCTTGCCATGCAAAGCCTGAGCTGGGCGCCGCGCCATGATGCCGCCAGCGCCATCGCCGCCACCGCGCGCTGGTACGAAGCCTGGCGCGGCGGCGCGGATGGCCGTGCTTTGGCGTTGACTGAGATTGAGGATGCACTTTCACCATGAATGCTGAAGCGATTTGCCGCCCCATTTCCGCCTGCCGCGCTTGCGGGGGCGCCATCAGCGCCATGTTCTGCGATTTGGGCGCAACACCGCTTGCCAATGATTACCCCCTGCCGGGTTCCCCACCCTTGCCGCGCTATCCTCTGGCCGCCGTGGTCTGCGGCACCTGCCGCATGGTGCAATTGGATCATGTGGTGGAGGCCGAGGCGATCTTCACCGATTACGCCTATTTCTCCTCCTTCTCGGAGAGCTGGCTTAATCACGCCGCGCGTTACGCGGCGGCGATGCGTGAACGGCTTTCGCTTGGCGCGCAAAGCCTTGTCGTTGAGATCGCCAGCAATGATGGCTATCTGCTGAGGAATTTCGTCGCCGCCGGCATTCCCTGCCTGGGGGTGGAGCCCGCCGCGAATGTGGCGGCGAGTGCGGTTGCCGCCGGCGTGCCGACCGAAGTGCGCTTCTTTGGGCGTGACGCGGCGCGCGATATTGTGGGCCGGCGCGGCCATGCGGATTTGGTGATTGCCAATAACGTGCTGGCGCATGTGCCGGATGTGGTGGATTTCGCCGCGGGCCTTGCACATTTGGCGGGACCGCGCGGCGTTGTCACCATCGAGGCACCCCATCTGCTATCCTTCGTGGATGGCGTGCAATTCGATACGATCTATCACGAACATTACGCCTATTGGTCGCTTTACGCCGTTGAGCATTTGCTTGGCGCCCAGGGTTTGCGCGTGTTTGATGTGGAAATACTCCCGACCCATGGCGGCAGCCTCCGCTATTTCGCGACCGCCGATGCGGCGCGGGCGGATATGCCGGGCGTGGTGGCGATGCGGGCCGAGGAAGCCGCGCGCGGCATTGCGGATGACGCCTTTTATCAGGGCTTTAATGCGCGTGTGGCAGCGGTGCTGGCCGCCTTCAAGCAATGGCTGGCGCGATGCCGCGCAGAAGGGTTGCGCCTTGGCGCCTATGGCGCTGCGGCCAAGGGCAATACTTTCCTGAATGCCGCAGGCGTAACAGCGGCGGATTTCATCGCGGTCGCGGATCGCAATCCGGCCAAGCAAAACCGCGTCTTGCCGGGAAGTGCCATCCCGATTGTCTCACCGGAAGCGCTGCTCGCGATGGCGCCGGATGCCATCCTGATCCTGCCGTGGAATTTGGCGGATGAAATCTCTGCCCAATTGCGGGCGGCGGGTTTCAAGAGGCGCTTGGCGATAGCGGTACCAGAACCGCGCTGGCTGTAAAATTCAGGCCGCGTCGCGCCCTTCCTCCACCGCATGGCAGGCCACCATGGCATCGCCCGCAGGCTTCAATTCCGGGCGTTCCGCCTTGCAGCGCGGCCCGGCCAGCGGGCAACGCGGATGAAAGGCGCAGCCTGTGGGCGGCGTGATCGGACTTGGCACCTCACCCCCCACCGGGATCCGCGTGCGCCCGGTCATATCAAGGTCCGGGATCGCTTCCATCAGCGCGCGCGTATAGGGATGCCGGGGGCGGCGAAACAGGCTTTCCGCCGGCGCCAATTCCGCAATGCGGCCCAGATACATGACACCGATCCGGTCACTCACCTGCCGCACCACGGCCAGGTTGTGGCTGATGAACAAATAGGTCAGCCCCATACGGGACTGCAATTCCTTCATCAGATTGAGGATCTGCGCCTGCACCGAAACATCAAGCGCCGAGGTCGGTTCATCGCACACCAGAAATTCCGGATTGGAAGAAAGCGCGCGCGCAATTGAAATGCGCTGGCGCTGCCCGCCCGAGAATTCATGTGGAAACTTATGACCATCCAGTGGGGACAAGCCCACCTGCGTCAGCAATTCCGCAACGCGCGCTTCTTCGGCTGCGCGATTGGGCAGCAGACCAAAGGCGCGAATGGGTTCGGCGATGATGTCCCTGACACGCCAGCGCGGATTGAGCGAGGCATAAGGGTCCTGGAAAATCATCTGCATCCGCCGGCGCTGATCGGATGCGGCGCGGGCTTCGGCAAGGTCTCGCCCGTCAAACATCACCTGACCGCCGCTTGGCCGATAGAGCCCAACCGCAAGCCGCGCGACAGTGGATTTGCCGCAGCCTGATTCCCCCACCAGCGACAGGGTGGTGCCTTTCGGTACGGCAAGGCTCACACCATCCACGGCGCGGAGAATGCGCTTGCCTTCCTGCGCGATCAGCCGCTGCAAGGCAGGGCGGGAGACATCGAAATACCGTGCGGCGTCACGCAGTTCGAGCATGGGGGGGGTCTCAGCCATTGCCCGCACCCTCCCCGGCATAGAGCCAACAGGCGGCCTGCGTCGGCCCCGCCGGCAGCAAATCTGGCCTATCCTGCGAACAGCGCGCAAAAGCCTTGGGGCAGCGCGGATTATAGGCGCAGCCTTTGGGGATGGCGGAAAGCCGCGGCATGGCGCCATCAATCTGCGCCAGTCTTTCAACACGCCGATCCAAAGGCGGGATGGAGCCCATCAGCCCCACCGTATAGGGGTGGCTTGCCTGCTTCACCACATTGCGCACCGGCCCAATTTCCGCAATGCGCCCGGCATACATCACCGCAACACGATCCGCGGTTTCCGCAATGACGCCCATATCATGCGTCACCAGCATCATCGCCGTGCCCTTTTCGCGCGCGAGCGACTTGAGCAGCGCGATGATTTGCGCCTGGATCGAGACATCCAAGGCCGTGGTCGGTTCATCCGCCACAATCAGGCGCGGTTCGGCACATAACGCCAGCGCAATCACCACGCGCTGACGCATGCCGCCCGAGAATTCATGCGGGTAGGAATCAATCCGCTGCGCCGCCGCCGGAATGCCGACCAGATCAAGCCAGCCAATGGCGCGCTTGCGCGCCTCGGCGGGCGTGATCGGCAAATGCGTCGTCATGGTCTCGGCCAATTGCCGGCCCACCGTGTAGAGCGGATTGAGCGTGGTGAGCGGGTCCTGGAAAATCGCGCCGATATCCTTGCCACGAATGCGGCGCATATCCTCATAACGGAGATTGTCTATCCGCTCGCCATCAAGCCGAATTTCGCCCGCCGCAATGCGCCCCGGCGGCTCGAGCAAGCCAATGATCGCCGCACCCGTCATGGATTTGCCGGCACCTGATTCACCGACCACGCCCAGCACTTCACCGGCCGAAATGGTGAAGGACACGTCATCGAGTGCCACCAATGTCCCGCGCCGTGTCGGGAATTCCACGCGCAAATGGCGCACTTCAAGCAAAGGGTTCTGGCCAGACATTAGCGGAGCTTCGGATTGAGGGCGTCGCGCAGCCAATCGCCCAGAAGATTGACGGAAAGCACCATGGCAATCAGCGTAATGCCGGGGAAGATCGTAATCCACCACTCACCGCTGAACAGGAAGTCATTGCCAATGCGGATCAGCGTGCCGAGCGAGGGTTGCGTCGCCGGCACACCAACGCCGAGGAAGGAAAGTGTGGCTTCCGACAGGATCGCGAGCCCCAGATTAAGTGTCGCGATAACAAGCACCGGCCCCATCACATTGGGCAGCACATGGGACAGCATGATCCGCGGCGGCGCCACACCAATCACGCGCGCGGCCTGCACATATTCCTTGTTGCGCTCAACCATGGTGGAACCGCGCACAGTGCGGGCGAATTTCGGCCATTCACTGATGCCAATGGCGAAAATCACCACAAACAGCGCAATCTGATCATGCACTTCGCGCGGCAGTGCAGCGCGCACCACACCATCAATCAACAGCGCCACCAGGATGGAGGGGAAGGTCAATTGCACATCGCAAATGCGCATCAGCAGCGCATCCAGCTTGCCGCCGAGATACCCCGCCAGCAGCCCAAGCGTCACGCCAAGTGTGGTCGCGAAAAGGGTCGCGGAAAGCCCCACCAAAAGTGACACCCGCGCGCCATACATGATGGCGGAAAGCACATCGCGCCCCTGATCATCGGTGCCGAGCAGATAGGCGCGCTCCCCTTCTTCCGTCCAGGAAGGCGGCTTGAAGGCATCAAGCAGATTGAGGGAGGCAAGATCAAACGGGTTATGCGGCGCAAGCCAGGGTGCGAATAGCGCCCCCAGAATGCAGATCAGCGCCACCACGGCGGAAAGCATGGTGATGGGGGATCGGGTGAAGGACCACCACAAATCACTATCGAAAAAGCGGCGCAGCGTTGCAGCCATGATCAATGCGCCCCCTGCCCGCGGCCAATGCGCAGCCTGGGATCCACCGCGTAATACAGCAGGTCAACAATCAGGTTGATGGTAACGAAAAGGGCGGAGATCAGCAGCAGATAGGCCGCCATCACCGGAATATCCGCCTGATTGACGGATTGGATGAACAGCAAGCCCATCCCCGGCCATTGGAACACGGTCTCGGTCACAATGGCGAAGGCAATGATGGCGCCCAATTGCAGCCCGACAATGGTGATCACCGGCACCAGCGTATTTTTCAGCGCATGGCCAAAATGCACGGCACGATTGGGCAAGCCGCGCGCGCGGGCGAATTTGATGTAATCCGCGCGCAGCACTTCCAGCATCTCGGCCCGCACCAGGCGCATGATCAGGGTCAATTGAAAAAGCCCGAGTGTGATGGAAGGCAGCACCAGCGCCTTGATCCCTGTCCAGGTCAGGAAACCCGTGGACCACCAGCCGAGCTTCACGGTATCGCCCCGCCCGAAGGAAGGCAGCACGCCAAGCCAGACGGCAAAAACCAGGATCAGCAAAATGCCGATCAGGAAGGTAGGCAGGGAAACACCGACCAGGCTGAAGGTCAGGAAAAACCGCGACAGCCAGGAATTGCGATAAAGCCCGGTATAGACCCCCAAGGGCACACCAATCAGCAAGGCGAGGATGGCAGCGGTGAAGGCAAGCTCCAGCGTGGCCGGCGCGCGTTCGGCAATCAGATCCGACACAGGCCGCGACAGGCGATAGGACAGCCCGAATTCGCCCTGCACCGCATTACCAAGAAAGGTGCCGAATTGTACCCAGAAGGGCTGATCCAGTCCCAAATCCTTCACCAGCGCCTGACGCTGCGCCTCCGTGAAATCCTGCCCGAGCATGATCGCCACCGGATCGCCCACATAGGCGAACATGGCGAAGGAAATCAGCGCAACCGTCAGCATCACAGGCAAGGCCTGCAAGATGCGGGAGATGATGAAGGCGAACAATTGGGCGTGCTCCAGAACAAGCGCGGCGGGCGCAAGACCCGCCGCGCCGAGGGGATCAGTTCATCCGCGCCCAACGGAAATAGGGCTGGTTATTCGCCATATGCGGAATGGTCAGATTGCCCCGCATGGCCCAGGGGATCATCTGATGGTGCAGCGGGATATGCGGCACATCTTCACGGTAGATGCGCAGCGCCTCCCGGATCGCCTCATTGCGCGGCGCGCCGGATTGCGTCTTCATGCGTTCAATCAGCGCATCCATGCGCGGGTTGGAATAGCGCCCGTAATTCCAGATGCCATCGCCCTGCTGGCCATTGCGGGTCGCGACCAGGGATTGGAAGGAATAAAGCGCATCCAAGGTCGGCACGCCCCAGCCCAGCAGATAGATGGACGTATCTTCCCGCTGAATCTTGGCAAAGAAGGGCGCCAAGGGCATGGC
>JADCFR010000377.1 GCA_020249415.1 Roseomonas sp.
CAAGCCATTGACCAAGCTCCGTTCATCCACGCTGCGCTTATTGCCGCCGCGCTTCGCCCGCGGGATCAGCGGTGCCAGCACCGCCCACTCCTCATCAGTAAGGTCACTCGGGTACCGAAGCCCCCGGCGATCATAACGCGCACGATTTTCCTTGGTCCTCATTGACCTGACTCCTTCCGAATCGAACAATCATCAGGGAATCACAAATGACTCAGGCCATTCAAGAAGTTCTCGGACGGGCTCTTAGGCCGAGGTCAGCCTTTATGACAGTGCCGTTGCGAGGAGCGCCAAAAAATCGCGCGTTCGAGCGAAAGGCGAACATACTTTCCTGATCATCAAGTGGATTTTGGTTTCACCCATTTCCGCTACATGGGCCTGGCGGCGAACGGGACGCGCGTTCAGGTTCTCACGCGACCCTTACGCGAGCCTGGGCGTTCAAGCCTGGCGAAAGGTAGTGGCGGCAGACAAGATGCCGCAGGGCAAGCCAATCAGGATCATGCCCAAGGCTCGGAAGATTGTGTCGGTTGGTCCAGGGATGAAAACAAAAGCCTGTCGCTTTTTCAGCGCCTTATCGCCCAAGTCGCGCGCCCTGCCCTTGACGTGACGCCCTGGGGCGGGGAAGGGAAGGGGCATGCTCGACAAGGTTTTCGACCCCGCCGCCATTGAACCCCGCCTTTATGCAGGCTGGGAGGCTTCAGGCGCTTTTTCCGCCCATCCGGAAAGCCCCAAGCGCCCCTTCACCATCATGATCCCGCCGCCGAATGTGACCGGCAGCCTGCATATCGGCCATGCGCTGGATAATACCTTGCAGGATGTACTCATCCGCTGGCGGCGCATGCAGGGGCGCGATGCGCTGTGGCAGCCCGGCACGGACCATGCCGGCATTGCGACGCAAATGGTGGTGGAACGCCTGCTGGCCGATCAGAAGCAGCCGGACCGCCGCGCCATGGGGCGCGAGGCCTTCCTGAAGCGCGTTTGGGAATGGAAGGCGGAATCGGGCGGCACCATCACGCGGCAATTGCGCCGGCTGGGTGCTTCGCTCGATTGGCCGCGCGAGCGCTTCACGATGGATGAGGGGCTATCAGCGGCGGTGCGCGAGGTTTTCGTGGCGCTGCACCGCCAGGGCCTGATCTATCGTGACCGGCGGCTGGTGAATTGGGACCCGAAATTCCTGACCGCGATTTCCGATCTGGAAGTCGAAAGCAAGGAAGTGAAGGGCAGCCTTTGGCATTTGCGCTACCCGGTGGAAGGCGCGCCGGGGCAGTTTTTGGTGGTGGCGACGACGCGCCCGGAAACCATGCTGGGCGATACCGCCGTTGCCGTGCACCCGGATGATGCGCGCTTCAAGGGTTTGATTGGCAAGCGCGTGATCCTGCCGCTATTGGGCCACGCCATTCCCGTGGTGGCGGATGAGTATTCCGATCCGGAAAAGGGCTCGGGCGCGGTCAAGATCACGCCCGCGCATGACTTCAATGATTTTGAGGTCGGGCGGCGCCATGATCTGCCCATGCCATCCGTTTTGGATGCCGAAGGGCGCGTGATGCTGGATGAAATCAGCGCGCATTTCGCCGCCGCTGAGGGCATTGCCGATCACGCCTTTGTGCGCGGGCTGGCCGGGCAGGATCGCTTTGCGGCGCGCAAGGCGATCGTCGCGCGGCTTGAGGAACTGGAACTGGTCGAAAAGATCGAACCCCATACGCATATGGTGCCTCATGGGGATCGTTCCGGCGTGCCGATTGAACCGCGCCTGACCCTGCAATGGTATGTGGATGCCAAGACCTTGGCCGCCCCCGCCATTCGTGCGGTGGAAACGGGCCAGACCGTATTTGCGCCCAAGCAATTCGAAAACATGTTCTTTGCCTGGATGCGTGACATCCAGCCCTGGTGCATTTCCCGCCAGCTTTGGTGGGGCCACCAAATCCCCGCCTGGTATGCGCCGGATGGCGAGGTTTTCGTCGCCCATACCGAAGAAGAAGCCCAGGCAGCCGCGCGCGCGAAATACGGCAAGCCAGTGGCGCTGACGCGTGATGAGGATGTGCTGGATACCTGGTTTTCCAGCGCGCTTTGGCCCTTTTCCACCATTGGCTGGCCGGAGAAAACGCCGGAACTCGCGAAATACTATCCCGGCGATGTGCTGGTGACGGGTTGGGATATCATCTTTTTCTGGGTCGCCCGGATGATGATGATGGGCATTCATTTCATGGGGGAAGTGCCCTTCAAGACCGTCTGCATCCATGGCCTGGTGCGCGATGAAAAGGGACAGAAAATGTCCAAATCGCGCGGCAATGTGATGGACCCGCTGGAATTGGTGGATGCCTATGGCGCGGATGCGCTGCGTTTTACGTTGTGTGCGCTGGCGGCGCCTGGGCGCGATATCAAGCTCGGCCGGCAGCGGGTGGAAAGCTATCGTTCCTTTGCGACGAAAATCTGGAATGCGGCGCGGTTTTGCGAAATGAACGGCATTGCGCCGGGGGCAGGGTTTGATCCGGGCTCGGCCAAGTTGCCGCTTTCGCGCTGGATTTTGGATGCCACCAATGCAGCGCTGGCGGAAGCGAATGCCGCGCTGGAGGGCTTCCGCTTCGATGATTACGCCAAGGCCTGCTATCGCTTCGCCTGGAATGATTTCTGCGATTGGTTCCTGGAATTCGCCAAGCCCGTGCTGAATGGCCCGGATGGTGCCGACAAGAATGAGGTGAAGGCGACCGCGGCGCATGTGCTGGGCGTGATCCTGCGCATGCTGCACCCCGTCATGCCCTTCATTACCGAGGAGCTGTGGCACCGCATGGGTTATGGCGCTGAAGGCAGCCTGATCCGCACTGCATGGCCGGAAGCCATGGCGGTGGCCGATGCCGCAGAAGCGCGCGCGGAGTTGGATTGGGTGGTGCGGTTGATTTCTGAAATGCGCACCGTGCGGTCCGAGATGAATGTCGCCCCTTCCGTCACCGTGCCGCTGCTGATGGCCGGCGCCCGGCCCGAAAGCCTGGCGCGTGCCGAACGCTGGGCGGATGCCATCCGTCGCCTTGGTCGCGCCAGTGAAATCCGTGCTTTGAGTGGTGACCCACCCAAGGGCGTGGTGCAAGCCGTGCTGGATGAAACCACGCTGATGCTGCCCTTGGCCGATGTGATTGACTTCGCCGCCGAACGCGCCCGCCTTGGCAAGGAACGCATGCGCATCGAAGGCGAAGTGCAAAAGGTTGAAGCCAAGCTTGGCAGTGAGGCATTCATCTCTCGCGCGCCGGTGGAAATCGTGGAAGAAAACCGCGAAAGGCTGGCGGCCTGGCAGGCGGAAATCGCGCGGCTTGATGCCGCTTTGGCGCGGATTGCGGATTAGCGCATGCTGCCCGGAAATCATGCGCGCTTGACGTCACGCGATACCACAAACAGCGCTTTGGTTCATGTAAAGGCGATCGGTGGATCGCGTTCTGAAAATCCAGCAGGAGGAAAATGACGATGACAAAATGGGATAAGTCAAAACTGCCGAGCCGGCACACCACCATGGGGCCGGAACGCGCGCCGCATCGTTCCTATTATTACGCCATGGGGTTGACGCAGGAAGAAATCACGCAGCCGCTCGTCGGTGTCGCTTCCTGCTGGAATGAAGCCGCACCCTGCAATATCGCCCTGTCGCGCCAGGCGCAGGCAGCGAAGATCGGCGTGAAGGAAGCCGGCGCGACGCCGCGCGAATTCACCACCATCACGGTGACTGACGGCATCGCGATGGGCCATCAATCCATGAAATCCTCGCTCGCGTCGCGCGACACCATCGCGGATTCCATTGAACTGACGATGCGCGGGCATTGCTATGATGCGCTGGTTGGCATCGCGGGCTGCGACAAGTCACTCCCTGGCGTCATGATGTCCATGATCCGGCTGAATGTGCCTTCCGTCTTCATGTATGGCGGGTCCATCATGCCGGGCAAGCATCATGGCCGCGATGTCACGGTGCTGGATGTGTTTGAAGCGGTGGGCAAGCACGCTGCCGGCAGCATGTCTGATGAGGAATTGGATGAGCTGGAACGCCATGCCTGTCCGGGTGCGGGTGCTTGCGGCGGGCAGTTCACCGCCAATACCATGGCCTGCGTTTCGGAAATGATCGGGCTTGCGCTGCCCTTTTCTGCCGGCGCGCCGGCCCCCGATGAAGACCGCGACCGTTGGGCGATTGAATCAGGCCGCGCCGTGGTGGAACTGATCCGCCGCAATATCCGCCCGCGCGATATCGTGACGCTGGATTCCTTGCACAACGCGGCAGCGATTGTGGGTGCGACCGGTGGTTCGACCAATGCCGCGCTGCATCTGCCCGCCATGGCGCATGAAGCAGGCATCCGCTTCACCTTGCAGGATGTCGCCGAGATCATGCGCAAGACGCCGCATATCGCCGACCTGAAGCCCGGTGGGCGTTACGTGGCCGCCGATGTGCATCGCATTGGTGGCGTGCCCATCATCATCAAGGCGTTGATTGATGGTGGCTATGTGAAGGGCGATTGCATGACCGTCACCGGCAAGACCATTGCCGAAAATCACCGTGAGGTGATCGTCCCGAAGGATCAGGATGTGGTGCGCCCCTGTTCCGATCCGATCAGCCCTATCGGTGGTGTTGTCTCCCTGCATGGCAATCTGGCGCCTGAGGGTGCGATTGTGAAAATCGCCGGCATGGAGAAGCTCCGCTTCGAAGGCACCGCGCTTTGCTTTGATTGCGAAGAAGATGCCTTCAAGGCCGTGGAAATGCGCGCCTATAAGCCGGGCGATATCATCATCGTGCGCTATGAAGGCCCTAAGGGTGGGCCTGGCATGCGCGAGATGCTCTCCACCACCTCGGCCATTTACGGTCAGGGCATGGGGGATAAGGTGGCGCTGATCACCGATGGGCGTTTTTCGGGTGCGACGCGCGGCTTTTGTATCGGCCATGTCGGGCCGGAAGCCGCGGTGGGCGGGCCAATTGCGCTGCTGCGTGATGGCGACAGGATCATCATTGATGCCGATAAGGGCACGATTGATGTCGCCCTTTCCGATGAGGAATTGGCCAAGCGCCGCGCCGCATGGAAGCCGCGCAAGACCGATTACAATTCGGGCGTGCTCTGGAAATATGCGCAGCTTGTGGGCCCGGCCTATCTTGGTGCCGTGACGCATCCGGGCGGTGGGGCTGAGACCCATTGCTACGCGGATCAGTGATCCGCGCCGCGCTTCTTGCTGTGATGCTCTGCGCTGCCGGCCCGCTCGCGGCGCAGGGCTTTGGCGGCGTGTGGCAAGGCCGGCTGACCTGTGATGCCGTGCCGGGCATTACCCAAGCACCTTTGGCGGCCCCTTTCACCATAAGGGTGGATGGGGCGGTCGCGAAATATGAACGCCCGGTGCTCTCGGCTTCCGGGGCGCGCACGGGTGCTTGGGAAAGGGGCGAGGGGCGGGTTGGGGTGGATGGTGCTTTGGTGTTGGTGGGCGGGTCTTCCGGGCGCGGCTTTCACTATCGCGCGCGCTATGAAGGGCGGCTTGGCGCGGATGGCGTCGCGCAATTTACCGGGACGCAGGATTGGATGCTGGATGATCGCGATTTCACGCGGGTTTGTGCGATTGAATTGCGGCGGTGATCAAATATTTCGCATGAAAATGCCCTGATCCAGCCAAGGCGCTGACATGGAGGCATGGTGACATTCCCTTGATTTCAAAAGGATCAAAGGGGGTGTTGGATGCGCCTGATCACCTTGCCTGTGCCTTTAGTGCTGTTGCTCATGCTTGGCGGGTGCTTCGCCCTTGGTGAGTATGAAGGCGGGTATTACGGTTATGAGTCTAGCGGTGGCGTCTATGCGCCGCAACGCCGACACGCGCCCCCGCCTTTCTGGCATCGCGACCGCCCACGGCTATGGCACCATCATGCTCGGCCACGGCACCATCCCGGTTCACCGCTGCATCCGCGTCCGCTCTTTCCCTTTTCATCTCCTTCATCGCCCCAAACGCGGCCACATGTCTTTTCCAGTCCACCGTTTCGGTCAAACCCGCACACGCAGTCGCCCATACGCCCTTCTCCCCCTTCCAGGCCGGCTTCGTCACATCGGCCGACCTCAAAAAAATAGCGCTTGGGTGAGGGCGTGATTTCACGCGGGTCTGCGCCGTTGCGGGGCAGCGTTGATCAAGCCGGCATCACGAAAATGCGCTGATCTCCCCCGGCGGTGGGCATTATTGCTGGCGCTGAGCGGCCGCCTTGCAGGCGGTAACGATGACGCGCTGTCTTTATGCGTAGGGCGGCTATGGCCAAGGCCCCATCACCACAGCTACCGCGCCCGCGATCCGCCGCGGCACCCTTGCGACGTGCGCCTTATTCCGGCTGGAAATTCGCCAACCGTAACAATTCCGCATTGCGTGCGACATCGGCGCGGATGAAGGCCTCGGCTTCGTCCACTGTCTCGGCAACAGGCTCAAACCCAAGGCCGCTCAGCCGTTGCACCGTTGCAGCCTCACGCATGCCATCAACCAGAATGCGGTTGAGCCGCTGCAGGATTTCCGCAGGCACGCCGCGCGGCGCCCAAACGCCATACCAGGAATAGAATTCAAAACCGGGCAGCCCCGCTTCCGTGAGGGTGGGCAAATCCGGCGCCAAAGGCGTGCGCGTAGCGGTGGCCACGCCAAGCCCGCGCAATTGCCCCGCGCGCACCATGGGCAGCGTCGCCAGCACCGGATCGAACATGAGCTGCGCATTGCCGGCAGCGACATCGGTGAGCGCCGGGGCAGAACCGCGATAGCCGACAATTTCAATATTCGCGCCGGTCAGGCGGTTGAATTCAATGCTGCCCAAATGCCCTGCCGCCCCAAGGGAAGATGTGGCGAAGGACCATTTGGCGGGTTCGCGCTTTGCAGCTTCCACCACGGCGGGGATGGTGGTTTGCGGCAGGCGTGGGTTCATCACCAGCACCAAGGGGCCGCGTGCCGTGCGCGCCACCGCGACAAAATCCTGCACCGGATCATAGGGCGCGTTCTTCATCACATGGCGCGCCATGGGATGGATGGAAGCGGAGCCAAGCAGTGTATAGCCGTCAGCAGCCGATTGCAGCACGGCCTGGCTACCAACCGCGCCATTCGCGCCGGCACGATTTTCCACCACCACGGTCACGCCCAGCGCATCAGCAAGCTTGCTCGCCGCCAGCCGAGACATGGCATCCGTCGCCGCGCCGGGCGTGAAGGGCACAATCATGCGCAAGGGGCGATTGGGCCAGGCGCCTTGCGCGATGGCGGGGCTTGTTAAGGCGGTGCCGGTCAGGCCAAGCAGGATATGGCGCCTTTGCATGATGAGCCCCCATTGGTTCTATGCGCGCATCATTAGGCGGCGTCTTGCCCCGCCCGTCAAGAAATCCCTGGGATTGACGAAGCGCCGTTCCGCCTATGAGCTTACCCTCCAAGGAGAAGCTAGGCCATGAATCATATCCCCGCCACGATGAGAGGAACCGGCATCGGCGCTCCCGTGCGCCGTATTGAGGATATGCGGTTTCTGCGCGGGCAGGGGCGCTATGTGGATGATCTGGGCGGCGCCGATGTGGCGCAACTTGTCATACTGCGTTCGCCCTATGCCTCGGCGCGCGTCACGCGGCTGGATGCCAGCAAGGCGCGCGGCATGCCCGGCGTGCTGCTGGTGCTGACGCCTGAGGATATCGAGGAACTTGGTGTGCTGCGCTGCATCACGCCAAGGCTGCAAAGGAATGGTTCGCCCTTGGCGCAGACGCCCTGGCGCATGCTGGCGATGGGGCAGGTGCGCTATGTGGGAGACGCGGTGGCGGCGGTGATCGCGACATCACGCGCGGCGGCGCAGGATGCGGCAGAAGCGATCATTGTTGAATATGAACCCTTGGTAGCGGTGACGGATGTGGCAGAGGCGATCAAGCCCGATGCGCCGCAGCTTTGGCCCGATTTGGCGACAGAAAATGAAAGCGTCCTGTTCCGCCTGGGCGATGCGGCGGCGGTTGACGCTGCCTTTGCCCGTGCGGCGCATATCACGCGG
>JADCFR010000378.1 GCA_020249415.1 Roseomonas sp.
AATGGCGTCCGCGGCATTCTGCAAAAGATTGGTCAGCGCCTGGCCGATCAGGCGGCGATCACAGGGAAGCTTCAGCCCCTCGGCCCCTGCATGATTGTCGTAAGTAATCTCGGGATGCGCATTGCGTTGCAGCACCAGCGCTTCCAGCATCAGGCGATTGGCGTCTTCCGGTTTGATCACCGGCTGCGGCATGCGCGCAAAGGCCGAGAATTCATCCACCATCCGCCCGATATCTTCCACCTGCCGCACAATGGTATCCGTGCATTGGCGGAAGGTATCCGGGTCATCGGTGATCTGGCGCAGATAGCGGCGCTTCAGCCTTTCGGCGGAAAGCTGAATGGGCGTCAGCGGATTCTTGATTTCATGCGCAATGCGCCGCGCCACATCCGCCCAGGCCGCCTTGCGCTGCGCCGATTGCAATTCGGTAATGTCATCAAAGGTCAGCACATAGCCTTCAATGCGCCCAGCGAGGGTCTCAGTGCCGATCCGCGCGAGCAAGATGCGCCTGGCATTGGCCGGCCCGATCAGGATTTCAGCAACGCGCGGGCGTTCCGGATTGGCCGCCGCCACTGCCAGCAATTCTTCGAATTCCGGGGCGATGCGCGCAAAGGAAAGGCCAATCGCCGCATCCAGATCAACGCCCAGCAGCGCGCTCGCTGACCGATTGGGCAGGGTCACGCGCCCTTCACTATCAAGCCCGACGACACCGGCTGAAACACCCGACAGCACGGTCTCGGTAAAGCGCCGGCGCTCATCAATCAGGCTATAGGCATTCATCAATTCGGCACGCTGCGCGCCAAGCTGGCTCGTCATGCGGTTGAAGGACCGCGCGAGGCGCGCGATTTCATCATCCGCCTCCCCTTCTTCCACCTTGGTCGCCAGATCGCCGCCGCGCACACGTTCCGCCGCCAGGATCAGGCGCGAAATGGGCCGCGCAATACGATTGGCCATGAGCAAGCCAATCAGCACCGCGGCCAGCAGCACAAGCAAGGTGGCAATGGCGAAAATCAGGAAAAAGGTGATTTGCAGGCTTTCGCGATTGCGGTCGAGCTGATTGTATTCATTGAAGGAAATCTCGGTCCGCCGCATATGCCCCAGCACGGAGGGATCAAGCGGGCGCGTGATCAGCAGCACGAGCCCGGGCGGGATATTGAGCTGCACCATGGCGCGCACGCGCCCTTCCTCAGCCTCGCTTGGCAGCACCACAACCTCGCCCGTGCGTACAGCCTCCATCGCCCAGGCTGGCGGCAAATCGACAAGATTTGAAATGCCAAGGCCCGCATTCGCCACCACCTGGCCGAGCACGGGTTCAAAAATGATGGAGCTCGTCAGGCCGCGCAAAGCCGTATGGGTCGCCAGCAGCCGCGCAAAGGCAACGCCATTATCGGGCAGGAGCACCTGCGCCGCGCGATTGAGGTCATTCGCCATGAACAGGATATCGGCGCGGATCGTATTGCGATGCTCATCGAGGTAGCCGCGGGAGGCGACCAGCGATGCCTCCAGCGTGTCGCGCACGCGGTCACTGAACCAGGCCTGAATGCCGAGATTGAAGAATAGCGCCGCGAAGCCGGCCACGAGCAGCGCCGGCACCGCGGCCACCACGCCAAACAGCAGCACAAGCCGCACATGCAGCCGCGACCCCGCCGCGCCGCGCCGGCGTTCCAGCCACATGCGCGTGAGCCGCGCCGCGAGCGAGGCAACCAGCAGCAACAGAAAGGCGATATTGGCGAGAATAACGCCGGCCAATTGCCCCGCCCCGGTGGGGCCAATGGGCGTGCCGCCGGAAAGAGCCGCAAAGGTCGCCAGCCCAACCACCAGGGCCAAAAAAGCCAGCGCAAGGGTAAAAACCTTGCCGGTGACAATATCCGCGAGCCGGGTGAACAACCCGCGCGGGCGCAGCGGCGCTTCGGCCAGCGCCTCGGCGGGCATGGTCAGGTCATGCGGCGATGCCGGATCATCACGCGCCGCGCACCACGGGAAGTTCCAATTCCCGCAGCTTCTTCCGCAACGTATTCCGATTGAGCCCGAGCATGGCCGCCGCCTTGATCTGATTGCCTCTTGTCGCGCTCAATGCCATGCGGAGCAAGGGGCGTTCAACCTCGGCGAGCACCCGGTCGTATAATTCCTTGACCGGCATGCCGTCCTTATGGGCGGCCATGAAGCTGGCCAAATGGCGTTCCACCGCCTGTTCCAGCGTCATGGGCGCGGCCTGACCATCGGGGCCGGCGACGGGCGCGGCTTCGGCCAATTCCGCCGCCACGGCATCGGCGCCGATCACTTCCTGGGGGTAAAGGGCCGCCATGCGGCGCATCAGGTTTTCCAATTCGCGCGCATTGCCGGGCCAGGCATGGGCCTTGAGCGCCTCAAGCGCCTCGGGCGCCAATTGCTTGGCGGGCAGGCCAGACGCGCGGGCACGATCCAGAAAATGCCGCGCGAGCAAGGGAATATCTTCCAGCCTTTCGCGAAGCGGCGGCAGGCGGATCGGCACCACATTCAACCGATAGAACAGGTCTTCGCGAAACAGCCCCTGGCGGATCTGGTGGCGCAAATCGCGATGGGTCGCGGCCACAATGCGCACATTGGCCTTGATCGGCTGGCGCCCGCCCACCGTGGTGAATTCACCTTCCTGCAAAACGCGGAGCAAACGGGTCTGCGCCTCGGGGGGCATATCGCCGATCTCATCCAGGAACAGCGTGCCGCCGGCAGCCTGTTCAAAACGACCAATGCCGCGATTGAGCGCACCGGTGAAGGCACCGCGTTCATGACCGAACAACTCGGCTTCAATCAATTCGCGCGGAATCGCCGCCATATTGATGGCCACAAACGGCCCAGAGCGCCGCTTGCCGTAATCATGCAAGGCGCGGGCGATCAATTCCTTGCCAGTGCCGCTTTCCCCGGTGACCATCACCGTCAGATCGGTGGTGGTGAGGCGCGCGACCGTCCGGTAGATTTCCTGCATCGCCGCCGAACGGCCGATCAGGGGCAGTTTTTCGCCTTCCGCTTCTTCGGGCGGGGGCGCATCCGGCGGCGCGGCCAACGCGCGTTCTACCGTGCCCAGAACTTCCTTCAAATCGAAGGGCTTGGGCAAATATTCGAAGGCACCGCGTTGGGTTGCCTTCACGGCAGTCGCGAAGGTGGATTGCGCGCTCATGACAATCACGCGCATTTCGGGCCGCACGCGGCGGATGCGCGGCACCAGATCAAGCCCGTTTTCATCCGGCATCACCACATCGGTGATCACCAGATCCCCCTCCCCATCCTCCACCCAGCGCCAGAGCGTGGCGGCCGAGGATGTTGCGCGTACCTGATACCCGGCGCGGCCAAGCGCCTGGCTCAGCACCGTGCGAATGGCGCGATCATCATCGGCAATCAGGACGGTGCGGGATTCATTCATCAGGCGCTCTCCTGCCAACCCGCCGGGGGCGCCGGCATGGAAAGTTTGAATAATGTGCGTCCGGGGCGGGAATCGCATTCGATCAGCCCGCCAAGATCGGTGACCAGCTTCGCCACCAGCGCGAGGCCAAGCCCCTGCCCGCCCTTTTTGGTGGAAACAAAGGGCTCAAACAGCGTCGCCTGGATTTCCTCGGGGATGCCCGGCCCATTGTCGCGCACCGTCACCAGCAACGGCAGATGCACCCTTTCGTTCGATGTGGGCACCGCGATGCGCACGCCATGCTGATAGGCGGTGGCGAGCACGATCTCCCCATGGATCGGGTCCACTGCCTCGGCAGCGTTTTTCACCAAATTCAGGATGATCTGGACCAGAATGTCGCGATTACCCCAAACCGGCGGCAGGGATGGGTCATATTCTTCCGAAACCTTCAGATGCGCGGCAAAGCCGGTCTGCGCAATGCGCCGCACATGATCCAGCACTTGGTGGATATTGACCGGCCCCAATTCGACCGGGCGTTCGGAGAAGATATCAAAGCGGTCCACCAGGCCGCGAATCCGGTCCACCTCATCCTGGATCAGCAGGCAGAGCTCCTTATCCGCCTCCGGCGCGTTCTGTTCCAGCAATTGCGCGGCACCGCGAATGCCCGAAAGCGGGTTCTTCACCTCATGCGCGAGCATCGCGGCCATGGCAGAGGCACCGCGCGCCGCGCCGCGGAAACTGAGCTGCCGGTCGAGCATTTGCGCGGTTGACCCATCCTGCAAGGTCAGCACCACAGCGCCTTCAATTTCATGCAAAGGCGCGCCATGGACGGAAACGCCGCGGCGATTGATGCGCGGGCTTTCCAGCAGCAGATCGTAATCCGAAACCGGCGAGTCAAACCGCCTGATTTGCGCCAATACGGCAAAGACGCGGTTATCAGGCGGCAGGATGTCACTCAGTTTCAACTGGCATAGCGCACCGGCGGAAAGCCCAAAGAATTGCTCGGCGGCGCCATTGGCAAAGGTGAAGCGGTCTTCCGCATTCAGCACCACCGCCGGCACGGGCAGGGCTGCAAGCACCATGGCGCTATCGAGGCGTGGCGTGCTGCGATTGGTGTCGCCAAGGCTTGCGCGCGCATTCATGCGGCGATCCGTCCTTCCCCGGCTTCGCGGAAGGAATCCCGCATGGCGGTGACGCCCTTTTCGATCAGCGGGTCGAAAAAGCCATCAATCAAGGCCTGGACGGCTTCCGCCGTTACCGCGTGATTGACCGCCACGCGAAACTCAGCCGAGCCGGGCAAGCCCTTGGAATACCAGGCAACGTGCTTGCGCGCGATGCGGATGCCGGGCTCCGTGCCGTGATGTTCCAGCATCAGCGCGTAATGCTCCAACAATATGCGCTTTTGCTCGGCGAGGCTGGGTTCCTCGGCGCGGATGCCATGCATCAGATGGGCTGCGACCTGCCCGAGCAACCAGGGCCGGCCATAGGCGCCGCGCCCGATCATGACGCCATCGGCGCCAGATAGGCGGAGCGCTTCCTCGGCATCCTCGATGGACAGGATATCACCATTCGCAATAACAGGTATTTGCACGGCTTCCTTCACGTACCGTATAAAAGCCCAATCGGCCTGGCCGGTGTAGAATTGCTGGCGGGTGCGGCCATGGATGGTGACCAGGCGAATGCCACAAGCCTCTGCGATGCGGGCCAGATTGGGGGCATTCAGGCTGTTATGGTCCCAGCCCATGCGCATCTTGAGCGTGACAGGCACCGACACGGCCTTGACAGTCGCTTCCAGAATGCGGGCAGCCGCGATTTCATCGCGCATCAGCGCGCTGCCGGCACTCTGCCCCAGGGCGACCTTCTTCACGGGGCAGCCGAAATTGATATCCACCACAGCGGCACCGCGATCCACCACCAGCTTCGCGGCTTCCGCCATGGTGGTGGGGTCACAGCCCGCCAATTGGACCGAGGCCGGGCCGCCAAAGCCGTCCAGCTCCGCCATTTTCAGCGTCTGGCGGTTTTCCCGCACCATGGCCTGAGAGGCGATCATCTCCGACACCACCATGGGCGTGCCAAGGGAGCGCGCGAGGCGCCGGAAGGGCTGATCCGTGACACCTGACATGGGGGCCAGGATGACGGGCGCGGAAATGGCCAAGCCGCCGAGGTCAATCGGCTTAAGAAGAGGCAGCGACATGACTATGATTCACTATCCTGCATTTATTTTAAGCAATTTATCCAAAATTCCGTCATCCTTCAAGGTCTGCTTCCTGCTTAGGCACAAACCGTGCCGGATTTAGGAGAGGCAGAGCAGTTGCAAGCCAAAGGGAGTAACTCGCGGTTTGGAAAATTTTATGAAACAGAGGCTGTGACGATCCGTGAGACAATGCGAACAGTAGGCGCTGCGGGGCATGAAACCCGATCTCGTGAAGCCATCAGATCGGATATTTCTCCCATCGGACCACCCCCTAAAGTCGTACCCGCCATGGCTGCGCGCCCAGCCTGAGTGAAATCGGTGATTGACAAGGATTTTGACAAATTTCTTACAAAAAAAACGCCGTATTTGATCCGCGCGCCAATTGACAGCGCCGAGGCGTTAAGAGACTATTAACCGCTAACTCAAGTCCCCCCCCGACTCTGCCTTGGTGAAGCGGTTCCCATTCTTTGGTGAGCCCGCCTCCTCGGGTGGAGTATCTTGAGGAGAACACCAAAGATGCTTAGGTCAAGGAAGGATCAAATCTTCCTATACGATAGGTATGCCGTTGGCAGTAAGAGTGAACCGCCTCACGTTGACACGGCGACAAGCTTGCGTGCGCGCCTTGTCGTTGAGGAGCCCTTCCAGCCCACCTCTGTCGGCTACAAAGTGGGCAAGGAGGCTTCATTCTCCGATGCTTCGGAACTCGCATCGGCAGTTGTGATCGAATCCTCGAAGCTGGTGCATGGCCAACAGACCCTGATCCAGGAATTGGTCTCCCATTGCAAGAAATTGCAGGCGGAAATTGACTTTTGGAAGAACAAGGCAGAGGGCTTTCTGACGTCACGCGACCACGCGGGGAGCGCAGCGCAGGAAACCGCTCGGATTGAGGCGATACGCAAGCTTTTGGCGCGCGAACTGCACCCTGACGCGCCCAATGTTCCGCCGGCGGAAGCGGCGTTAAGAAGTTCGCTTTTCAAGACAATTTGGCCAAAAATTGATCAGATCGCCAAGGGGCGCGCCTCGAATTGAATGGGGCGTTCAGGGGATAATGGCCCTGGCGGAACCGCTTCACGGTTCGGAACAACAATATCAACTGCGCTCCATTCCTCTGTTTTTTTGAGCAGGAACCTAGCAGGCTGCTGAAATTCGTAGCCTAATCTCTGCATTTATGATTCACTATCCTCGCATTTGATCGAGGTTGCAATGCGTGGCAATGACGCGGTGGCTGGTTCCTTGTTCAGCTATGTTGATCTTGAAAAGCGGGTGCGTCCTGACCATCCGCTGCGAGTTATCCGCGGCCTGGTGAATAGCGCGCTGGCTGATCTCTCGGCAGCCTTTGACGCGCTATATCC
>JADCFR010000379.1 GCA_020249415.1 Roseomonas sp.
GCAGCCGATCAATTATCCAACCGTACCGCGTGGGACGGAGAGGCTCCGCATCACGCCATCGCCGGTTCATTCGGATGCCGATATGGATCATTTGGTCCAATCGCTTGAACAGGTTTGGTCGCAATTCCGGTTGCGGCGTGCCGCGTAATGGATGGTGCACTCACTAGCTTCCGGCCGGCCACACGGCCTGGCCAGGAAGGGCAGGTGTCGCGTCGCCAAGCGCCACGCGCGCCATCGGAACATGCAAGCCGCTTGGCCTCTCCGGCTACGCGCAACGCCTATCCCTTCAGCGCGATTGTCGGGCAGGAGGAAATGAAGCGCGCCCTGATGATGGCAGCGGTTGATCCAAGCATTGGTGGCGTCCTGGTGTTCGGGGATCGTGGTACGGGCAAATCCACCGCCGTGCGTTCATTGGCGGCGCTATTACCCCAAATGCCCGTGGTTGCCGGCTGCCCCTTCGGCTGCGATCCAGCCGCCCCGCAATCAGGCTGTTCCCATTGTGGTAATTTACCCAGGGGAAGAAAGCCAGAAATCCGTATGGTGCCTGTGCCGGTGGTGGATTTGCCGCTCGGCACGACGGAAGACCGCTTGGCTGGTGCGCTCGATATCGAAAGGGCATTGGCGCAGGGCGTGAAAGCCTTTGAACCAGGGCTGCTCGCGGCCGCACATCGCGGGTTTCTCTATATTGATGAGGTCAATCTGCTTGAAGATCACCTGGTTGATCTTCTGCTCGATGTCGCCGCATCCGGTGAGAATGTGGTGGAGCGTGAGGGTATTAGCCTCCGCCATGCCGCACGCTTCGTATTGATTGGTAGTGGCAATCCGGAAGAAGGCGAATTGCGGCCGCAATTGCTCGATCGGTTCGGGCTTTCGGTAGAGGTTTCCACGCCAAAAGATCTCGCCAGCCGGGTGGAAGTTGTATGCCGGCGCGATGCTTATGACCGCGATGCTAAGGGTTTCATCAAGCACTGGTCCAAGCAAGAGGCACAAACGCGGGAGGCGATCCTGGCAGGGCGGAAGCGCCTGTCTTCCGTGACGCTACCGCTCGGCACGATTGAGCAGGCGGCGACACTGTGCATGGCGCTCGGCACTGATGGTTTGCGTGGAGAGCTGACACTCGTCAGGGCCGCGCGTGCGCTTGCTGCCTTGGAAGGGGAACGCGAAGTCACCAAGGAACATCTCCGCCGGATTGCACCCTCTGCCTTGCGTCACCGGCTGCGGCGCAACCCCTTGGATGAAGCGGTTGCGACGACGCGGGTGGGAAAGGCGCTCGAAGACGTCTTCGGCTCATGACAAAAACGCCGCAGGCAGCAGACACCAAAAAGCAGGAAGACACCGCGACTGCGATGGTCTTCCAGGTAGCGGCGCTGCTTGCGGTTGATCCAAACGGGCTGGGCGGCGCGGTATTGCGCGGACCGGCCGATCCACTCAGGGATGAATGGCTGGAATCGTTGCGCAAAACAATGCCGCAGGGCGCGCCTTGGCGGCGCGTGCCCATCGGCATTGCGGATAATCGGTTGCTGGGTGGTCTTGATCTTACGGCCAGCCTCAGCAGCGGGCGGCCCATCGCACAGCGTGGATTGCTCGCGGAAAGTGATGGCGGCGCTGTCATTCTGCCCATGGCGGAACGCGTGGAAGGCCAGACCATTGCACGCATTGCGGCGGTGCTGGATCAAGGCGCGGTCAAGGTGGCGCGGGAAGGGGTGGCCTTCGCCGAGGCGACACGTTTTGCCGTAATCGCCTTGGATGAAGGCGCGTCAGAAGAAGAACAGGTGGCGGAAGCGCTTTCTGATCGGCTTGCATTCCATGTTTGTATTCCGTCGCAAAGCGCGAAGCGGATAAAATCCGTCATGCCACGACGGGATGATATTCAGGCCGCTCGGCAGCAGGTCGCGCATGTCAGGATACCACCGGATTTGCCGCAAGCCTTCTGCGCCGCGGCCTTGGCGCTTGGGATTCTTTCTCTGCGAGCGCCGGTTTTCGCACTGCGTTGTGCCCGTGCGGCAGCGGCCTTGGCTGGGCGCGCAGAAGTTGCTGCGGAAGATGCTGCGCTCGCTGCGCAATTGGTGTTGGCGCCGCGCGCGCGCCAAATGCCTGACGCGCCATCGGAAGAACAGCCCCCGGCACAAGAGCAGCAACAACAGGAAGACGCTCCTGCGGATCAGCGGCAAAGCCAAGATGAACCCTCATTGGAAGATCTTGTCCTCGCAGCAGCGCAAGCGAACCTCCCGCCAGGTTTGCTGGCTGGGCTTGGCGCGGCAGCGCGGCACATGGCGCGGCAAGCAGCGCAATCAGGCAAATCCGGCATGATGCGCCGTTCCGCGCAGCGCGGCAGGCCCATTGGCGCGCGCCCGGCGGCATGGCGCGCGGGGCTGCGGTTGGCCTTGGTGGAAACGCTACGAGTCGCCGCACCCTGGCAAGAATATCGCCGGCGCGAAAAACCGCATCATGCGGCGCTGGTGCATATCAGACGTGAAGATGTGCGCATCCGGCGCTACAAGCAGAATAGCGAAACCACCACGATTTTCCTGGTGGATGCTTCAGGCTCGGCGGCCTTGCATCGCCTTGCAGAAGCCAAGGGCGCAGTGGAATTGCTGCTCGCGGATTGTTATGTGCGGCGTGATCGTGTCGCGGTGATTGCCTTCCGTGGCCGGGGGGCTGAAGTTCTGCTTCAACCGACGCATTCCCTGGTGCGGGCAAAACGAAGCCTGGCGGCTTTGCCCGGTGGTGGAGGCACGCCGCTCTCCGCCGGGATCGCCGCCGGCTATGCCATGGCGGAAGCGAGCCGCAAGCGCGGGCAAACGCCGGTGATCGTCGCCCTCACCGATGGGCGCGCCAATGTGGCGCGTGATGGTATGGGTGGGCGCGCCATAGCGGAAGCGGAGGCGCTTGATGTGGCGCGACTGTTCAAGGTTTCCGGTATTTCTGCACTGTTGATTGATACCGCACCACGGCCGCAACCCTTTTCACGAGACCTCGCCTCGGCCATGGGCGCGCGCTATGTGCCGCTGCCTTTCGCAGATGCGGCACGCATGTCGGCAGCCGTGCGAGATGCGGCGCGTGAACCGATGTTTGGGGCTTGATGCCATGGCCCCCGCCGCAGATTCGCCGATCTGGGAAAGGGATGGGCAGGATTGGCCCAACCGGCAATCGAGCGAATTTGTCGAAGCCGGCGGGCTGAATTGGCATGTGCAGCGCATGGGGCAGGGGCCTTGCCTGTTTTTGCTGCATGGCACCGCGGCAGCCACGCATAGCTGGCGCGATTTGGCGCCAATCCTGGCACCCCATTTCACCCTGATTGCGCCCGATCTGCCAGGGCAGGGTTTTACGACCAGCCTGCCGCAGGCGCGTGTTTCGCTGGCGGGTTTTTCGGAAGCGCTGCATGCCTTGTTGAAGCAGTTGCAAGTTTCGCCCGATCTTGTGCTGGGTCATTCCGCTGGGGCAGCGATTGCGCTGCGCATGGCCTTGGATGGCAAGATTGCGCCGCGTGCCATCTTCAGCCTGAATGGTGCGCTGCTGCCGCTCGGGGATGAGCATGCGGCGTTTTTCACCCGCGCGGCACGTGTCATGGTGGGGCTGCCGTTCGTTTCCAAGCTCTGCGCGTGGCGGGCTTCCAAACAGGAAGTGGCGGCCAAGCTCTTGCGCGATACGGGTTCTGATATTGGCCCGCGCGGCGTGGAATTATATACGCGGCTGTTTAGCTATCCCGGCCATATTCGCGCGGC
>JADCFR010000038.1 GCA_020249415.1 Roseomonas sp.
CTTGATGCCGCGGATTTTCGCCAAATCCTCATTGGTCAGGATCGGCTGCGCCACTTCCAACCGGTAGTGATGGCCGGCCTGCCGCCCGAGCAGATTTGGCCGCGGCCCAATCATGGAAACCAGCGACATCACCAATTCCTCGCGGATCGGGTCAATCGGCGGATTGGTGACCTGCGCGAAATTCTGCTTGAAGTAATGGAATAGCAGCTTGGATTTATTGGACAGCACCGCAAGCGGCGTATCGGTCCCCATGGATCCGACCGGGTCATCGCCTTCGCGCCCCATGGGTTCCAGGAAGAAATTGAGGTCTTCCTGTGTATAGCCGAAAGCCTGCTGATCGCGCAGCAGGCCCTTGGCGTCCTGCGTGCGCTCCATCGGCATTTCCGCCGGCACGCCGGGCAATTCTTCCAGCTTGAACTGCGTGTTCTTCAGCCACTCAGCATAGGGGTGTTCGCTGGCGAGCTTCTGCTTGATTTCGCCATCATCAATGATGCGCCCGGCATCCAGATCAATCAGCAGCATGCGGCCCGGTTGCAGGCGCCATTTGTGGCGAATGCTTTCCTCGGGGATTGGCAGCACACCGACTTCGGATGCCAAAACAACCTTGTCATCATTGGTGATGATGTAACGTGCGGGGCGCAGCCCGTTGCGGTCAAGCGTCGCGCCAATCTGGCGGCCATCGGTAAAAGCAATCGCCGCCGGCCCATCCCAGGGTTCCATCAGCGCCGCGTGGTATTCATAGAAGGCGCGCCGATCCGCATCCATCAGCGGATTACCCGCCCAGGCTTCCGGAATCAGCATCATCATCGCATGCGACAGCGAATAACCACCCGCCACCAGGATTTCCAAGGCATTGTCTATGCAGGCGGTATCCGATTGGCCATGCGGAATCAGCGGCCACATCTTGTCCAGATCCGGCCCCAGCAATGGAGAAGACATGGACCCCCGCCGCGCATACATCCAATTCACATTGCCGCGCACGGTATTGATTTCGCCATTATGCGCGAGGAAGCGATAAGGATGCGCCAGCTTCCAGGATGGGAAGGTATTGGTCGAAAAACGCTGATGCACCAAAGCGAGCGCGCTTTCCGTCAGCGGATTGCGCAGATCATCATAAAAGCTGCCGACCTGCCCCGCGAGCAATAGGCCCTTATAGACCACGGTGCGGGTCGAAAAGGACGGCATGTAGAGATCAGCATCCGCCGGCAGCCCCTTGGCGGTGGCCAATGCGCGGAACTTGTTCAGCGCCTGCTTGCGGATGGTGAGTATCTTACGCTCAAACGCGTCCTGGTCCTTGATGCTGTCGCTCGCGCCAATAATCGCCTGGCGGATCACCGGCATGCTGGCGATCACGGCCTTGCCCAGGCCATCCAAAGTGGTCGGCACATCGCGCCAGCCGATCAGGGTCTGCCTTTCGGCAGCGACATAGCCTTCAATGCTTTGAATCGCGACAGCACGAGAAGCCTCATCTTGCGGCAAGAAGCACATGGCCACCGCATAGCGGCCCGGCGCGGGCAGGGTCTTGCCCTGGCTTTCGGCCCAATGGCGCAGCAGCTTATCGGGCATTTGGATCAGGCAGCCCGCGCCATCGCCCATCAGCGGGTCAGCGCCCACCGCGCCGCGATGGTCCAGATTGACCAGGATTTGCAGGCCTTGGCGGATGATATCATTCGACTTTCGGCCCTTGATATCCGCAATAAAGCCAACGCCGCAGGCGTCATGCTCATTCCGGGGATCATAAAGACCTTGCGCTTCGGGCAGTCCCATATCTTTCGCTCTTCAATGCTCTGCCGGGGTCAATACCCCTGACCTACCCCCTGACCCGGGGCGAAGGGGGGTCTTTAATTGAAGGTTGAGCTTTGCGCCAGCATGGTTTTAAGGATTCTGGACGGGCGCCTGCTGCGGCAGGCCACCCCCAACTTTCCCTTGACGCCGCTCGCGCCGGGACGGAAAGCTTCCCTCATGGACAAGATCACCGCCGCCCTTCGGGCGAATCGCATCGTGCGCGCGGCCATGCGCCATTGCGCCCTGGCGGGTTGGGCGCCCGTGGCGCAAATGCCGCTGCCCGATAGCCACCGCCCGGACATTATCGCGCTCACGGATGATGGCAGCTTTGTTGCCATTGAGGTGAAATCCTCCCCGGAGGATTACCTCTCGGACGAAAAATGGCAGGTGTATCGTGATTGGTGCGACCAGCTTTATTTCGCGGTGGATCTGGATTTCCCGCGTGAGATCCTGCCCGAAGATGTCGGGCTTTTGGTGACGGATCGGCTGGAGGTCGAGGTCATTCGCGAAGCCCCCTATCTCCGCCTTTCGCCCCCGCGCCGCCGCGCTTTGCTGCATCGCTTTGCCGTGCTGGCCGCCGGACGCCTGGCCGCCCTGCAAGACCCGGATGCAGCGCGGGAGGTGAATGCCGCGCTCAAGCTTGAATAGGCTTTTTCAGCCCTTCATCCGGGCCACAGTCGCGGTGGTGCTATTGCCTGGCAGTAATTCAGCTAGGCGCACCTGCCCGCCATAGCCCTGCACAATCTCGGCCCCCACCACGGTTTCCACCGTGTAATCGGCGCCCTTCACCAGCATCTCGGGCTGAAACAGCCGGATCAATTCAAGCGGCGTTTCCTCATCAAACACCGTGACGCAATCAACGGTGGCGAGCGATGCCAGCACAGCGGCGCGCGCCGCTTCATTCTGAATGGGCCGCGCCGGCCCCTTCAGGCGCTTCACACTGTCATCGCTATTGAGGCCCACCACCAGCCGATCACACCAGGACCGCGCCTGTTCCAGCAAATGCACATGGCCGGGATGGAGCAGGTCAAAGCAGCCATTGGTGAAGCCAATGCGCCAGCCGCGCCGGCGCCAACGCTCCACCTGCTCCAAGGCGGCGGAACGCGACATTACCTTCCGCAGCGCGCCGCGTTCGGGGCCAAGCGCTTCCAGGATTTCCTCTTCCCGCGTCACCGCCGTGCCAACCTTACCCACCGCAATGCCCGCGGCGATATTGGCCAGCCGCACCGCCACCGCCAATGGCAGCTTCGCCCCCAGCCCGGCGGCAATGGTCGCCACCACCGTATCGCCCGCGCCGGAGACATCCTGTACCTCCGCCGCTTCGGCGGGGAAATGATGCAGCTTGTCGCCTTCCAAAAGTGTCATGCCGTCTTCGCTGCGCGTCACCAGCACGGCGCCAAAGCCATGCGCATTGCGGAGCGCACGCAAGGCCGCGATGATATTGTCTTCCGTATCCACGGCCATGCCGGTCGCTTCCGCCAATTCAGCGCGGTTCGGCGTGACCAGATCAGCCCCGGCATAGCGGCTATAATCGCGCCCCTTGGGGTCCACTACCACAGGCCGCCCGGCCGAGCGCGCCGCCTGGATCAGCCGCGCCGCCGTATCGCCCAACAACACGCCCTTGCCGTAATCGGACAGCACCATCACCGTGGTGGCGGCTGCGGCGTCGCCCGCAATCCGCACCAGCCGATCCGCCAGGCGCGGCTGGATCGGCGCCACTTCCTCATGATCCGCACGCAGCATGTGCTGGCCATTGGCCAGAAAGCGCGTCTTTGTCGTGGTGGCGCGCCCGCCCTGCACCAGCAACCAGGGCTCCACCCCCGGCTGGCCACCGATCAGCCCGGTCAGGTCGCTGCCGGCCTGGTCATCACCCACGACCGAGACAAAAGCCACCGCCGCGCCGAGCGCAGTCAGGTTACGTACCACATTGCCGGCACCGCCTGGCATGGCGATTTCGCGATCCACGGTCAGCACCGGTACGGGTGCCTCCGGGCTGATGCGCTGGGCGCGGCCATAGACATAGCGGTCGAGCATGGCATCGCCCACCACGAGCACGGAGGCACGACGAAGCTGCCGCGCCGCAGCCATCAATTCAGCGATGGGAATTTCAACCAATGGCCGGTCCATGCGGGCGCCCCTTTGCAATAATTGCGTAACCCAAGCGCCGGGTCGGGCGCAAGCGGGGGCGCGCCAAACCTCTGTTTGATCGTATTCTCCGAGCCGCCAAGTGAAGCCACTTGGCTTGAAAATGCTCACGCCCCCGCCAGCGTCAGCCCCTCAATCCGAAGCGTCGGGCAATCCGTCCCGCGTCGGAAGACCAGATCATTGGCGGCGGACATATTCAGAAACATCTGCTTCAGGTTGCCCGCGACGGTGATTTCACTCACCGCTTCCGCCAGCACCCCATCGCGGATCATGAAGCCCGCCGCACCCCGGCTGTAATCCCCGGTGACGCCATTTACGCCCGTCCCGGTCAATTCGGTGACGTAAAGCCCTTCCTTGATATCGGCCATCAGCGCCTCGGGGCTCAAAGTCCCAGCCGTCAGCCACAGATTGCTCTGCGCCGGGCCGGGCGGGCCGCTAGTGCCCCGGCTGGCATGGCCCGTGGATGTCAGGCCCAATTGCCTGGCGCTCCGCCAATCCATCACCCAGCTTGTCAGCACCCCATCCTGCACCAAGGCGCGGGGCGCGCCAGGCATGCCTTCCCCGTCAAAGGGGCGGGAGCGTAGGCCGCGCGCGCGCGTGGGGTCGTCATGCACGGTCATGCCCGCGGGCAGGATTTGCTGGCCCATGGCGTCCTTGAAGAAGGACGTGCCCCGCGCCACCGCCGCACCATTGATGGCGCCGATCAAATGCCCAAGCATGGAACCCGAAACGCGCGGGTCGAGCACCACCGGAATCCGCGCAGTCTTGGGCCGCACCGGGTTCAGCCGGCGCACTGCCTTTTCCCCCGCCACGCGCCCGACCAGGGCCGGGTCCGGCAGATCGGCCAGATGGACGGATTGCCAGTAATCATAATCCCGCTCCATCCCCGTGCCTTCGCCGGCGACAGCAGCGGCGGAAATACCATGGGATGTGCGGGCATAGTGCCCGGCGAAGCCATTGGACGCGACCATGGCGATCTCGGTCCGCCCCCAGCCCGCGCCAGCGCCATGGCTATTGGTCACACCCTTGATGGCCAATGCGGCTTCTTCCGCAAGCGCAGCCCGTGCCAGCAAAGCCTCAGCCGTGGGTTCGCTTGGGTCTTCCAAATCCAGCACGCGGGCGGGGATGGCAACGGCTTCCTGCAGGCCGGCGAAGGGGTCTTCCGGCACCACGCGGGCCATCGCCACCGCACGTTCCGCGAGTGCGGCAAAGCCCTTCGGGTCCGGTTCCGTGGAGGCGACAATCGCCTGACGCTTGCCGACAAAAACGCGCAAGCCAAGGTCCAGGCTTTCCGAACGCTCAAGCTTTTCAATCGCGCCAAGCCGCCGTTCCACGGAAAGTGAGGTCGAGGCGATCAGCAGCGCATCCGCTGCATCCGCCCCTGCTGCTTTTGCTGCCTTGATCAGATCAGCCAGCGCATCCAGCCGGTTCATGCTGCCAAACGCTCCATGATCGTGCCAAGGGTGGGTACCTCTGCTGATGGTCCCATCACGGCCAAGGTCGGACGCTGACGGAAGGCCTGCGCCGCGGCCTGTTGCACCTGTTCCACGGTGACGGCGGCGATGCGCTGCTTGGTTTCCTCAATCGGGATCACGCGGCCATGCACCTGCAATTGCCGCGCAAGCTGTTCGCAACGGCTGCCGGTGGATTCCAAGGACATCAGCAAGGAAGCACGCAGCTGCGCCTTGGCGCGGGCCAATTCATCCTCGGTCACGTCGCGCTGCACCTTGAGCAATTCCTCAAGCGTCACCGGCATCAATTCCGCCGCTTCCTTCTCACCGGTGCCCGCGTAAATCTGGAACAGGCCGCCATCCTTGAAGGGTGAGGCAAAGGCATAGATGGAATAAACCAGGCCGCGCTTTTCACGAATTTCCTGAAACAGCCGTGATGACATGCCACCCCCCAGCAGCGTGCCCAGCACCTGTGTTGGCCAATGCATCGGGTCTCGATAGGGGGCCGAGGGAAAACCGAGCACGATATGCACCTGGTCCAAATCACGGTCTTCGCGGAATTCGCCGCCGGCATAGCGCGCGGCTTCCGGGCTTGCGATATCCACCTTGGGCAGATCAGCGAAATGCTTGCCGACCAGATCAAGCAGCGCATCATGTTCAAGCGCACCGGCGCCGGCAATCACGATGGAAGAAGGCCCGTAATGGCGGCCCATATAGCCCCTCAGCGCGTCGCGCGTCATCGCCTTGATTGAGTCTTCCGTCCCCAGCACCGGCCGGCCCATGGGCTGATCCGGAAAGGCCGTGGATTGGAAATGATCAAACACGATATCATCCGGCGTATCATTCGCCTGACCGATTTCCTGCAAAATCACGCCGCGTTCGCGTTCAACTTCGTCTGGCTCGAAGGTGGAATGTGTCAGAATATCGCCGATGATATCAACGGCAAGTGCGGTATCTTCCTTCAGAACCTTGGCGTAATAGGCGGTTTGTTCGCGCGCGGTATAGGCATTGAGGTGCCCGCCGACATTCTCGATCTCGCGCGCAATCGCCGCCGCATCGCGCCGCGCCGTGCCCTTGAAGGCCATATGTTCCAGGAAATGCGATACGCCATTGTCTTCTGGCGTTTCATGCCGCGTGCCCACGGAAACATAGGCGCCAACGGATACGGTTTCCACGCGCGGCATGTTTTCGGAAACAATCGTCAGGCCATTTTCAAGGCGGGTAACGCGGACGGCTTCGGTCATGGGTGCGTTGATCTTTTCAGGCTGTATTGCGACGGGCATGGGCACGGACCGCTTCTTCCACCGCGCCCAGGTCATCGGCCAGGACAGAAAAGCGTTCTTCCCGATCATATAGGTCGGCAAGCCGCGCGGGCAGAGGGGGGCGGAGCCCCGTTGCGCGTTCCACCGCATCGGGGAATTTCGCCGGATGCGCGGTGGCGGCCACCACCACGGGAATGGCCGGGTCTTCCGGCGCCAAGGCGCGGGCGGCGGCGGCGCCAACCGCGGTATGTGGATCTGCCAAATACCCCGCCGCCTGATGCAAATGCCGGATTTCGGCGAGTGTCCCGGCATCATCCAAGGTAAAGCCCGCGAAAAGCCGGGTGGCGTCCCGCCAGGCGGCATCGGGGATGGGCATGCGGCCTTCGGTGCGGAAGCGGCGCATGGCCTCCGCCGTCGCGGCGCCGTCGCGCCCCAGCAATTCAAACAACAGGCGCTCAAAATTGGAGGAAACCTGAATATCCATGGAAGGTGACAGGGATGGCTCGACGGGCCGCGCGGTCATGTCATTGACCGCGAGGAAGCGTGTCAGGATGTCATTGCGGTTCGACCCAACAATCAGCTTCGCCACCGGTAGGCCCATGCGCATGGCGGCCCAGGCGGCCAGCACATTGCCGAAATTGCCGGTGGGCACGCTGAAGGCCAAGGGCCGATCCGGCGCGCCCAGCGCCAGGGCCGCCGCGACATAATAGGGGATTTGCGCCGCAATCCGCGCCCAATTGATCGAGTTTACCGCCGAAAGCCGCATTTCCCGGCGGAAGGGCGCGTCATTGAACATGGCCTTGACCAAATCCTGACAGGCATCGAAATCGCCCTTGATGGCGATGTTGCTGACATTGGGTGCCAGCACGCTGGTCATTTGCCGGCGCTGTACTTCGCTCGTTCGGCCTTCGGGATGGAGGATGACGATATCAACCGCCGCGCGATCCCGGCAGGCTTCAATGGCAGCGGAACCGGTATCGCCTGAGGTTGCGCCGACAATCGTCACACGCTCCCCGCGCTTGGTCAGCACATGGTCAAAGAGCCGCCCGAGCAATTGCAGCGCCATATCCTTGAAGGCGAGAGTCGGGCCGTGGAACAACTCAAGCGCAAAACACCGCTGATCCAACTGCACCAGCGGCACAATGGCGGGGTGGCCAAAGCCGGCATAGGCTTCCTGGCAGAGACTATTCAGCGGCAGGCCGGACCCGGCAAATAGGCCGATAATGCGTGCGGCGAGTTCCGGATAGGAAAGCCCGCGCATGGCGCGCCATTCGGCGGGCGAAAGCTCCGGCCAATGGCGCGGCACGAAAAGCCCGCCATCCTCGGCGAGGCCCGCCAGCAAAACGCCTTCAAAATCCCGGGCCGGCGCCTGCCCGCGTGTTGAGATATACTCCATGGCGGGAGACATAAAGGCTGCGGCGGGAAAGCGCGAGGGGCCTTCAGGCCGCCTGAAGCGCCGCCCAGCTTTCCCCAGCGTTGCGCGGGGCCTCGTTGACGCGCGGTGGTTCAAGGCGCATTTCGAAAAGCGGCCAGGCTTCGCCTTCTTCGCGCTTGCGCGGCACCATGCGAAACAGCTTTTCCATATCGGGCTTCAGGCTTGGCATGCGCTGCGCAAGAATGGCGACGGTCGCCAGCCGGACTTGGCTTTCCGCCCAGCCGCCCAAACTCTGCTTATTGTTCTCCCACCGGGAGAGTGACGCAGGGTCAAGCTTCAAAGCCTCAGCAAAATCCTTGGCCGACATGCCGATCACCTTGCGCATGAAGCGCACCTCACTCCCGGTCAGTTCCACCGGCAGAGAGGCGCGCGCCACCGCAACGGCCGCCGCCAAGCCCTCAAGATCAGGGACCGATACGCCCAGCACATTCCCGGCCGCGTCAGTATGCTCCTCGGCCGCATTGATGAGCACGACCGGGTAGGGCAGGCCGAGGCCCTTTTCCTCATATCGTGGCAATACGCGGCGCATGTCATTCTCTCCTTTTCATGTGATGACCGTGACAACCAGGATATCCGGCGCAATCGGGGTGATCACGACGGTAAAGGCGTGACCATCCTCATCCTTGCCGGCAAGCTGCCAACGCTCTTGCCCATTTGCCTGCAGATCCAGGCCGGTAACGCGGCCCCGCCTGATCACACGCTCGGCATCGAATTTCGAAACACCGCGTTCATCGGCGCGTTCAAGGGCGTGGCGGCTCCAGACAATGGCAGCCCCTTGGGCCAGTAAAACGCCGAGGGAGGCGCTCTCCTTAGGTCGAAACATAAAACCCCCTGAGGACTCCTCCGAGGGCATTGGATACTAAAACTTGACGCTATGTCAAGATTAAAGTTCTCTTGATGGGTCAAGTAGGGTTTGGCGCATGCGCAACATCGGCCGCAAACGCACCATAAATCATTCATTACCTAAGCAAATCCGCGAAA
>JADCFR010000380.1 GCA_020249415.1 Roseomonas sp.
GCCGCCAGGAAGGCCGCGCGTTCCGTCACATGTGCAATCACTTCCAGGCAGACCACGGCGTCAAAGCCGCCCGCATCGCCGGCCAAATCCTCTGGCCCGCCTTGGCGATAGTCAATCGCAAGCCCGCCGGCTTCGGCATGGGCGCGGGCGGCGGCCAATGCCTCCGGCGCGGCATCCATCCCCGTGACCTCAGCGCCAAGCCGGGCGAGTGCCTCAGAAGCCAGCCCCGCCCCGCAGCCCACATCCAGCACCCTGAGCCCAGCAAGCGGCGCCGCCTCACCGGGCTTGCGGCCATGGGCGCGGGCCAGCCTTTCGGCGATCCAGCCGATACGCACCGGATTCATCCGATGCAGCGGCTTCATGGGGCCATTCGGGTCCCACCAGCGCGCCGCGAGCGCGTCGAATTTGGCGATTTCCGCCTGAAGCGCCGTTGCTTCCGCCAAGATGCTGCCCTTTCTTGCGCTGAACCTCCGGGGTGGGTTGCGCGTCCCCCGCCCCCCCGGTATCTGTCCCGGCCCGCGCGCCGGTGCAACCGCCGGTCCTTCCTTTTCCGCCCCGCCCAGGGAAAATAGCCTTCTATGGCCCGTATCGTCATGAAATTCGGCGGCACCTCAGTCGCTGATCTGGATCGTATCCGCAATGTCGCCGCCCGCGTGAAGCGAGAGGTGGATGCCGGCCATCAGGTCGCTGTCGTGGTTTCCGCCATGTCGGGTGTCACCAATCAGCTGGTGAAATGGTGCCAGGACCTCTCGGCGCTGCATGATGCCCGCGAATATGACACGGTGGTCGCGACCGGTGAGCAGGTGACAACGGGCCTGACCGCCATTGCGCTGCAAGCGATTGGCGTTGATGCACGGTCCTGGCAGGGCTGGCAGGTGCCGATCATCACCGACCAGGCGCATGGCAAGGCGCGGGTTGAATCCATTGATGGCGCGGCGCTGATTGAACGCATGCAGCAAGGCCAGGTGCCGGTAGTTGCCGGCTTTCAGGGCATTGACCCAAAGCGCAACCGCATCACCACCCTTGGCCGTGGTGGGTCTGATCTTTCCGCGGTGGCCATTGCTGCTGCGGTCAAGGCGGATCGCTGCGATATCTACACCGATGTGGATGGCATCTATACGACCGATCCGCGCATTGTACCGCGCGCGCGCAAGCTTGAGCGGATTTCCTATGAGGAAATGCTGGAACTCGCTTCCGTTGGCGCCAAGGTCTTGCAGACGCGCTCGGTCGAACTTGCGATGAAGCAGCGTGTGCGCGTGCAGGTGCTCTCCAGCTTTGAAGACAAGCCAGGCTCGCTTGTGGTTGATGAGGATGAAATCGTGGAACAGCCCGTCGTTTCCGGCATCGCTTATTCGCGCGATGACGCCAAGATAACGCTCCGCCGTGTGCCGGACCGCCCCGGTGTGGCGGCCGCCGTTTTCGGCGCGCTCGCGAAGGCCAATGTGAATGTGGATATGATTGTCCAGAATGTCGGCGCCGATGGCAGCACGGATATGACGTTTACCATCGGCAAGGTTGATCTGGCCCGCGCGCAGGATGTGCTGGCGAAGGCGCAGGCCGATCTTGGCTATGAAGCGCTGCTGGCTGACCCGGATGTGACGAAAATCAGCGTGGTCGGCATTGGGATGCGGAGCCACGCCGGTGTTGCCACCACCATGTTCAAGGCGCTGGCCGAAAAGGGCATCAATATCCAGGTGATCTCCACCAGCGAAATCAAGGTGAGTGTGCTGGTCAGCGCCGATTACACGGAACTTGCGGTGCGTGCCCTGCACACCGCTTATGGGCTGGATGCGCCGGCATGAGTGATGACATGACCAAGGCCTTGGCGCAGCTTGATCGGCTGATGGCGCGTGGCGCGACGTTTCTGGGCGCGCGCTATGCCATCATGGGTGGCGCCATGTCCTGGGTCAGCGAAAGGCATTTGGTCTCGGCGCTTTCCAATGCGGGCGCCTTTGGCGTGATTGCCTGCGGGGCGATGGAACCGCCGCGCCTGGCGGAAGAAATCGCCGCCACCCAGGGGCTGACCACCAAACCCTTCGGCGTCAATCTGATCACCATGCACCCAAGGCTCGATCAGCTGGTGGATACCTGCCTCGCCGCGCGCGTTTCGCACATTGTTTTCGCCGGCGGCATTCCGCCCGGCACCGCGATCAAGAAGGCCAAGGATGGCGGGGCGAAGGTGGTGTGTTTCGCGCCCGCGCTTGCGCTGGCCAAACGCCTGATCCGCGGCGGGGCGGATGCGCTGGTCATTGAAGGCAGTGAGGCGGGCGGGCATATCGGCCCCGTTTCGCTGACCGTGCTGGCGCAGGAAATTCTGCCCCATATCCGTGATGTGCCGGTGTTTGTGGCGGGCGGGATCGGGCGGGGTGAGGCGATCCTGTCTTATCTTGAGATGGGTGCGGCTGGTGTGCAGCTCGGCACACGTTTTGTTTGTGCGCGGGAATCCATCGCGCATGCCAATTTCAAGCAGGCCTTCATTCGCGGCAATGCGCGTGATGCCATGCCGACCATCCAATTGGATGAAAACTTCCCGGTGATCCCGGTGCGCGCTTTGCAAAATGAGGGCACCAAGCGCTTCCTGGAACATCAGGCCGAAACCATCCGCCGCTTCAAATCGGGTGAACTCACCAAGGAAGCGGCGCAGTTGGATATCGAACATTTCTGGGCTGGGGCACTCAGGCGCGCCGTGATTGATGGCGATGTCGAAAATGGCTCGCTCATGGCCGGGCAATCGGTCGGCATGGTGAC
>JADCFR010000381.1 GCA_020249415.1 Roseomonas sp.
GAATGACACCATGGCGGGCACGGTGGATATGATGATCGGCTCGGCCGCGCTGGTGGCAGCACAGATCGCCGCCGGCACTTTCCGCGCGGTGGCGCAATTCGGCCCGGCACGACTGCCGGCGCTGAGCGATTTGCCGACCGCGGAAGAAAGCGGCTTTCCCGGCTTGCAGGCGGAAGCCTGGTGGGGCGTTTTCGCGCCTGCCGCCACGCCGGCGGAATTGGTGACGCGCATGAATAACGCTTTGCGTGAAACCCTTTCCGAAGAGCGCATCCGCACGCAGATGACGCAAACCCAGCAGGCGCGGCTGGTGATGTCTGACCCTGCGGGGCTGGCGCGCTTCCTGGATGGTGAAGTGGCGAAATGGGGCGCGGTGGTGCGCGAATTCAATATCCGCCCGGACTGATCAGGCCGGTTGAATCCCGCGCCGTGCATCATGCCGGCGCAGCCAATGGATGAACGGCAAGGCGAGCAATACCATCCAGGCCTTGCCGATGATTTGGCCCGCCAGAAAATCCAGGCTGCCAAAAGCCAGAAACAGAAACACCACACTATCCACCACAAGCCCGACCGCACCACTGGCCGCGACTGCCAGCGTCAGGCCACGCTTTTGCAGCGGTGTATAGACCGCCAAATCAGCGGTTTCACTCAGCAGAAACGCGGTGGCCGAGGCCAGCACCAAAGCGGGCGGCGCCAGGGCCGCGGAAAGCACCACGCCAAGCGCAATGGCAGCGAAGGCCCAGCTCAGGCCAAGGCGGCGCTGCACCAAATCCCTCAGCACAAGCGCCAAGCCAATCATCAGCACGCCCGAAGGCGCCATGATGCCGGGCGCGACCGGGATCAGGCAGGGGCCATTCGGGACGCAGAAGCTGCCGAGATTCCCGATCATCCAATTTGCTGCCGGAATGCAGAGCGCGAAGCCGATCAGAAAGGCGAAGCCTTGAAGGCGAGCGGAAAGGTTCATGGGATCTCAGAGGCTGCATAGGCCGCCCAGCCCTTGGCGCGCAAGTCGCAGGCCGGGCAGGTGCCGCAGCCATAGCCCCAGGCGTGGCGCCGGCTGCGATCCCCCAGATAGCAGCTATGAGTATGTTCCAGGATCGCCGTGACCAAAGCCGTGCCGCCCAGGCTTTCCGCCAGCCGCCAGGTCGCGGCCTTGTCCAGCCACATCAGCGGCGTTTCCAAAACAAAGCGCCGATCCATGCCAAGGTTGAGCGCCACTTGCAACGCCTTGATCGTGTCATCACGGCAATCGGGATAGCCAGAGTAATCCGTCTCACACATGCCGCCAACAATATGTTTGATGCCGCGACGATAGGCAATGGCGGCGGCGAAGCTCAGGAAAATAATGTTGCGACCTGGCACGAATGTATTGGGCAAGCCATCGGCATTGAAGGCGATGGTGGCTTCTGAGGTGAGCGCGGTATCGGAGACCTGACCAAGCGCATCGAGCCGGATCAGATGATCTGGGCCGAGTTTCGCTTGCCATTCCGGGCGCGCTTGCAGCAAGGCAGTGCGAAAACCATCACGGATATCGAGTTCGATCTTGTGGCGTTGGCCGTAATCAAAACCTATGGTTTCCACCTGCGCGAAGCGGTCCAAGGCCCAGGCGAGGCAGGTTGCGGAATCCTGCCCACCGCTGAAAAGGACGATCGCTTTTTCTTGCATCATGCGGCGTGTTCCAATTGTGCGGCGGCCCAGGCGGCGGTTTCTGCCACCACGGGGTCAGCATCAGCGCAAAGCTTGTGGGCAGTTTCCCGCAAGCTGGGATCGCCAGAATTGCCAATGGCAATCAGCACATTGCGAATGAAGCGATTGCGCCCGATGCGCTTGATGGGGCTGCCCGAAAATAGCGCGCGAAAGGCCGCATCATCCAAGGCTGCCAAATCTGCCAGTTTTGGCGCAGTGAGTTCCGCCCGCGGTGCAAAAGCGGGTTCCTCATGAGCCGCCGCAAATTTGTTCCAGGGACAGACCGCCAGACAATCATCACAGCCATAGATGCGATTGCCCATGGGCTTGCGGAATTCCTCCGGGATCGGGCCGTGATGTTCGATCGTCAGGTAGGAAATGCAGCGCCGCGCATCCAGCCGATAAGGCGCGGGAAATGCCTTGGTCGGGCAGATATCAAGGCAGCGCGAGCAAGTCCCGCAATGATCAATTTCTGCCGCATCGGGGCTGAGATCGAGCGTGGTGTAAATCTCACCGAGGAACAACCATGAACCATGGCTGCGGGAGACGAGATTGGTATGCTTGCCCTGCCAGCCCAAACCCGCCTGCTGTGCAAGGGGTTTTTCCATCACCGGTGCGGTATCGACGAAAACCTTGACGCCGGCATCGGCAAATGCCGTCACCATCCAGCGCGCCAAAGCCTTCAGGCGCTTCTTGACCACATCATGATAATCGCGATTGCGCGCATAAACACTGATTGTCGCGCGGTCCCGCCAGGCGAGGCTTTCCAGCGGATCAGCCTCAGGCGCATAGGACAGGCCAAGGGCGATCACGCTGCGTGCTTCCGGCCATAATGCGCGCGGGTCGGCGCGTTGCTCGGCGCGGGCTTCCATCCAACCCATGCCGCCATGCATGCCGGCGGCTAGGAATGCCTGAAGCCTTTCGCGCGCCTCTGGCCCCAGCCGCGCCGGGGCGAAGCC
>JADCFR010000382.1 GCA_020249415.1 Roseomonas sp.
TCCGGTGGTGGTGAGTGCTGATGAACATCCGCGCGAAACTTCCATGGAGGCGCTTGGCAAATTGAAGCCGGTGGTGAAGCCGGATGGCTCTGTAACCGCGGGCAATGCCTCGGGTGTGAATGATGGCGCCTGCGCTTTGGTTATCGCGAGTGAAGCGGCGGCCAAGCGCCATGGGCTGACGCCGCTTGCGCGGTTTGTCGGCGTGGCGACCGCGGGTTGCGCGCCGCGCGTGATGGGGATTGGGCCGGTGCCGGCGACGCAAAAGCTGTTCGCGCGGCTTGGCATGACGCAAGACCAGATGGATGTGATTGAATTGAATGAGGCCTTCGCGGCGCAGGGCCTGGCCGTGCTGCGCGGGCTTGGCATTGCCGATGATGATGCGCGGGTCAATCCGAATGGTGGCGCGATTGCGCTCGGCCATCCCTTGGGCATGAGTGGTGCGCGACTGATCGCGACCGCGACGCATGAAATGCAGGAACGCGGCCTGAAGCGCGCCTTGGCGACCATGTGCATCGGCGTGGGGCAGGGGATTGCGACAGTGCTGGAAAGGGTTTGATTTACGCTTCCGCGCCATAAGGGGGCCGTGGCGAAGCCGCGAACTGCGGCTTTTCTGATGATCGCTCCGTGAAGGATTACGCCCCCATGCTGTTCCGCGCTGCCCTGTTCGCGTTACTGCTTCCCACCAGCGCTGCCTTCGCGCAGCAAATGGTCCCCGCGCGCAACGGGTCCTGCCCATCCGGTTCCAGCCATGCGGGGTCCGGCTATTGCCGATCCTCCTCCGGCGCGGGGTTTGTCGCGGCGCAGAACGGGTCTTGCCCTTCCGGCACCAGCCATGCGGGCGCGGGCTATTGCCGGACGGATGGGCGGACGGAATATGTGCCAAGCCGGGGCGGGTCCTGCCCATCCGGCACCAGCCATGCGGGCGCGGGATACTGCAAGGGGCGGTAGACGCGCCTCAAACGAGGGGGAAGCCATTCATGCAGGCCATCGGCAAGGCCTTGGGCCAAAGCCTGGATCAGGCGACCTATGCTGGCTATCGCCTGGGCTTCGAAGCCGCGCGGGAAGAAGCGGCCTTGCTGGCTGAATTGGCCGGGCAGGGGGCACTCGCCGCGCAGCTTCGCGCCATGCGGCCCTTGCCCGATAAGGGGGAGAGAAAGGCTTAAACGCGAAGCGCAAGGTTCTGCACCGCTCCTGATCCTGGACGCGCCGAGAAATTGATTTCGATCATGGAATGCGCGCGCCAGCCCTGCCAGAAAATACCCCATCAGGCAGAAGCTTTCTGCCGGTGAAAGGGGCCATCATGTTCTCATCCACTTGGTTCTCGCGGCGCGGCCTGGCGCTGCTTGGCGCCCTGGCGCTGGCCGGTTGTACTGTTGCCGCAGTTGAAGGCCTCAACATCGCGCGCGATCAGGCCGCCTATGCCGCCCATATTGATGCCGCGCGCGCCGGCCACCCGGCCGCGCAATATCAGGTCGGCAATGCCCTCTGCTGTTCTTTGAACGAAGGCTCCGGCCCATTTTATAATACGCCGCAAGCGGTTGCCTGGCTGTGCCGTGCCGCAGCGCAGGATTACGGCCCGGCGGCCTTTCGCCTGGGTGAGATCTATTCCGGCACCACGGTCAAGGGCGTGCGATTGGCGCGGGAGGCAACGGGCCTGGTAACCGGCCATACCACCAACCGCGCCGTTGCCTATGGCTGGATGAGCCGTGCAGCCGCGCTGAACCAGCCGCATGCCGCGCAACGGCGCGATGAGATTTGGCAGGCCATGAGCGCCGAGGAGCGCGAGCGGGCGCAGCGAATGGCCAGTGGTCAGGCGCCGCTTTTGTGTGAATGGCAGGAAGTGGGGGGCGCCAGGTGACGCAAGGCGCGCAGCCTGCCCGAAAACCAGGCGCCGCCGGCATGACCGCGCGTGAGGTGATTGAATGCCCCCATTGCGGGGAGGCGACGCAGGTGAACCGCCTGCCCCAGGGCAGTGCCTTTTGTTCCTGCGCAGCGCAAAGGCCCTTGCCTCCAACCGGCGCTGCCGGGGATAAGGCAGTTCAAAGCAACAGGAAAAGCTGATGATCTTGCCGAGACTGGCCTGCGGGCTTGCGGTGATGCGCTTGGGTGGCGTGGCGGCCATGGGTGTTGCGGGGCTGGCTGGTCTTGGCGCGCTTGGCCTTGGGGCGGCCTATCTGCTGCGCCAACGCATGAAGCAAAGCACGGATTGGGCGGAGGATTCCCGCGCGCCTGTCGCAGACCTGCCGCCCGATCCGGAATAGGCAGCGCTACAACCGCCACCCGCTATGCATGGCGACAATGCCGCCCGATAGGTTGCGATAGGAAACACGCTCCAGACCCGCGCGGCGCATCATGCCAGACAATGTTTCCTGATCCGGGAACATGCGGATACTCTCGGCCAGATATTCATAGGAAGCGCGATCCTTCGCGACATATTCACCAATCACGGGCAGCGCCTTGAAGGACCAGGCATCATAAAGCGCGTCCAGGGCCGCGACCTCAAGTTTTGAGAATTCCAGGCAATGAAACCGCCCACCGGGGCGGAGCACGCGCCGTGCCTCATGCAGCACCGCATCCTTGTCGGTGCAATTGCGGAGCCCAAAGGCGATCGACACCCGTTCCACACTGCGATCTGGCAGCGGAGTGCGTTCCGCATCCACGCACATGAAGGAAAGCCCGCTGACCAACCCGCGTGACAGGGCGCGCCCTTGCGCCACTTCCAGCATGGCGGGGTTCACATCCGTCAGGATCACCCGCCCCGCCCCGCGTTCGAGCGCGAGGAAGGAGATATCGCCCGTGCCCCCCGCAAGATCGAGCAGCGTATCATGCGGCCCGGCGCCGATGGCATTGACGAAGATGCGCTTCCAGACCCGATGCACGCCAAGCGACATCAGATCATTCATCACGTCATATTTGGGGGCGACGCTTTCAAACACGGCGCGCACCATCCCGGCCTTTTCGGCCTTGGGGATTTTGCGGTAACCGAAATCAGTCTCTGGGGCGGCGGTGTCTTTCATGGAACGAGCATAGGCGCTGAGCCGCAGAAAGGGGAGGGGCAATGCCCGAATTGCCGGAAGTGGAAACCGTGATGCGTGGCCTGCAGGCCGTGCTGGAGCATGAGCGCATCGCCTGGGCCGAAACCCGGCGCGATGGCATGCGCTTTCCCTTCCCGCCGCGGCTGGCGGAGCGGTTGCGCGGCCGGCGGGTGCTCGGGTTCCGGCGACGGGCAAAATATATCCTGATGCGGCTGGAAGGCGGCGAAAGCCTGCTGATCCATCTTGGCATGTCAGGCCGCATGGTGGCGCGGCGCGAAGGTGCGGCCCCGGCACCGCGCTCGCGCAAGCAGGGCGTATTCTCTGACGCGCGCGGCCATAACGCGCCCCCCGAGGCGCATGAACATCTGGCCTTCGGGACGGAGGGCGGCTGGCATATCGGCTTTGTGGACCCGCGCCGCTTCGGCAGCGTGGATCTGGTGGCAACCGAGGCCGAGGATAAGCACAAGCTTTTGGCCGGCCTTGGCCCGGAACCGCTCGGGCCAGAAATCACCCCCGCCTGGCTTTCCGGCGCGCTGGCGGGCAAGCGCACCCCGATCAAGGCCGCCCTTCTGGACCAACGCGTGATCGCTGGGCTTGGCAATATCTATGTCTGTGAGGCGCTGTACCGTGCTGGCATCTCGCCGCGCCGTTCCGCCCATACGGTGGCGGGGGCGCGGGCAGTGCGGCTCGCGCCCGCCATCAAGGCCGTGCTGACGGAAGCGATTGCGGCCGGTGGGTCCAGTTTGCGTGATTATGTCCAGGCCGATGGTGAAATCGGGCGCTTTCAGGAGACTCTCGCGGTCTATGGCCGGGAAGGGGAGGTCTGCCCTGGCTGTCCTGGCCAGCCGGATTGCCCAGGGATCAAGCGCATTGTGCAATCCGGACGGTCGAGCTTTTTCTGCCCGCTTCGGCAGCGTTGAGTCTGTGCTAGAAGCCTATCCACAACAACAGATGAAGGAGAACCGCCATGGCCCCTGAAATGATCCTGGTTGAAACACACGGCAAGACCGGGCTGATCCGGCTGAACCGGCCGCAGGCGCTGAATGCGCTGTGTGATCAGTTGATGATCGAACTCGGCACTGCCCTGCGCGCCTTTGACAAGGACCCGGCCATCGCCGCCATTGTCATCACGGGCAGTGAAAAGGCTTTCGCCGCCGGCGCAGACATCAAGGAAATGAAGGAACGCAATTTCCCCGGCGTCTATTTCAATGATTTCATCGGCGCCAATTGGGAAGCGGTGCAGGAAATCCAAAAGCCCGTTATTGCCGCCGTGGCTGGCTTTGCACTTGGCGGTGGCTGCGAATTGGCCATGATGTGTGATCTGATCATCGCCGCTGACACCGCACGCTTCGGCCAGCCGGAAATCAATCTGGGCATCATCCCCGGTGCCGGCGGCACCCAGCGGCTGACGCGCGCCATTGGCAAATCCAAGGCCATGGAAATGATCCTGACCGCGCGCATGATGAATGCCGAGGAAGCGGAGCGCGCCAATCTGGTCTGCCGCGTGGTGCCGGCGGCGGAATTGATCGCCGAAGCGCTCAAGATTGGTGAGAGGATCGCAAGCCTTTCCGCGCCTTCGGTTGCCATGGCGAAGGAAGCGGTGAATGCCGCCTTTGAAAGCAGCCTGACAGAGGGCGTGCGCACCGAACGCCGGCTATTCCTTTCACTGTTTGCGACCGCGGATCAGAAGGAAGGCATGGCAGCCTTCGCCGAAAAGCGGAAGGCCGCTTTCACGAATCGGTAAAGGCGTTTGCCCCCTGTGTCGCCTCGTGCGGGGCGGGGGGCAGAACCTTTGGTTGAATTGAAATAAATACAATTTCACCTGAAGTTTTATTTGCTAAATTTCAGTCAAAAAATTCGCGGATAAAACAATAGCTTCCAAAAAATCTTCAGAAATTCTTATTTTTTCAAATTTCCACTGGTAATCTTTTTTAACGCGCATTAGTCTCTGATTAACCAAACGGAGCCCAAAGCGATGAGCGCATCCACCATCACCCTGCCAACACCCGAAGCCACGGCGGCGGAAATCGTCACCTTCCCGCAGCGCCCGCAGGATCGGCTGCGTATCGCGCTGCATAAGCTTGATGAAGCGCTGCGCGCCCAGGCGCGTGCCACATCGGATTTCCGTTCCGCCATGGGCGATTTGAAGTCCAAGGTCGGTGGCATGCAGGATGGCATGGTGGCCTATCGTGACGCGCTTGACCGCACCGCCACCGAAATTGATCGTGCGGTAAAGAAGGCCAAGGAATTACAGGAAACCGCGCGCCGCATGGCGCCACATGGCTGAAGCAAAAGCGCGGGCGGGCCTATTGCCTGCCCGCGCTGCAGCCTGCTTTTAACGCGCTGCCGGTGCCTCCGGCGCCGCGCTTGCGGTTTGGGCCGGGTGTTTTTCTTCCAACACCAGCTTCTGATGCGGGTAGGGAATCTCAATCCCCAACTCATCAAAGCGCCGCTTGATGCGCCGGTTCATCTCACGCGCCACGGCCCAGCGCTGGGATGGTTCGGTCTTCAGCCGCACGCGCATGATAACGCCTGAATCGCCTAACCGATCCACACCCATGACATCCAGATCATCGCGGATCACTGGCCGCCAGCGCGGGTCTTCACGCATTTCGCTTGCAATCTGGCGCAGGGCTTCGGAAACCTTATCCGTATCCTCGCGGTAATCCACATTCACATCAATCACGGCAAAGGCGAAGTCGCGGGTTTGGTTGGTGACACTCGTCACCGCGCTGAAGGGGATGATGTGCAGGCTGCCATCCACGGCGCGGAGCTTGATGGACCGGATGGAAAGATGTTCCACCACGCCATTTAGCCCGCCCAATTGCACCACATCGCCCACCGCGACCGCATCTTCAAACAGCAGGAAAATCCCGGTGATGACATCCTGCACCAGCCGCTGGGAGCCAAAACCAACCGCAATGCCGACCACCCCGGCACCGGCAATCAGCGGCGCGACATTGACACCGATTTCCGTCAGCACCGACAGCACGACGAAAATCAGGATGATGGCGAGCAGCGCGGTGCGCAGCATGGGCAATAATGTGCGTACCCGCGCACTTTGCGCCGCCTTGGCATCGCGTGAGAGCCGTTCCAGATGCCGTTGGATCGCGGCATTGATGCCTTCCCAGATCACCAAGGCGAGCGTGATGGTGAGCGCGATGGAAACCAGGGACGACACCAACCGATTGCCAAGCTTGCCATGGCCGAACCAGGCAAAGGCCTCCAACCCCCAGCTTTCCAGCAGGAACAGCAGGGCGATGCCGCCAATCGCCATGCTCGCGCTGCCCTTCAATACGGGCAGGTAGCGATTGGCCCGTGCCTCCAGCCCTGGGTAGCGCGCGGATAATTCTGGCGTGATGCGAAAGGCGCGGGTGATGACCCGGCGTAACGCCAAATCCGCCAGTTTCGAAAGCGTGAGGATGAGCAAGGTACTGATCGAAACGCGCATCAGGCGCCAGAAGCCCTGATGGATCTCCAGCGCCCAGACCCCCCAGGCAGCGATCAGCCAGGCGATGGCGACCAAATGCCAGATATCGGCGACGCGGTCGCGCAGCATGCGGAAAAAGCGCCGGGCGCGGTCCGGTTCATCCCTTTCCGCCAATTCCGGCGCGCGCAGCACATCCGAAACGGCCTGCCGGTTCTGCAGAATGATAATCACCAGGAACAGCGTGACCAGAAGCAGTGCGATGCGCAGAATGGAATCATAGGCCGACCAGGGCAGGCCGAATTGCAACCCGGCTTCGGCCACCGCATAGCTGGTGATCAAAACAATCACGATGCGCCTGAGCCAAATGGTCGCATAAGCGGCGGTTTCATCGGTCACCGGCAGCAGGCGCAAATGTGTCGAAGCCGGGGAGAACAGCATGCGCGCCGCCGCCATCACCGTGCGGGACGCCATATAGGCATTATTCGCGGTCAACATCACAAGCTGCGTGGTGGGCAGCGGGTAAACCGCCGTAATCAGGCCGTAGGATACCAGCGCAAAGGCGGCAATCGGCACCAGATCAAGCCCAAGCCTTGCCAACACCAATGGCACGCGCTGCAACCTTGCCCAGCCGGTCAGCTCGACCGGGGCATGGGCATCCAGCCGGTCACGAAACCGGCCAAGAAAACGCGCTGCCGCCCATTCGGCCAGCAAGCCGAGCCCAAGGACCAGAATGACCTTCCACGAAGCATCCAACACGCGCTTTTGCGTCACCGGGTCCCGTACAATGCTGGTGAGCCAGCCAAGCACTGCCGGCAGATCGGCAATGGCGCGCACGGTGGCCACCAACTGATCCGATACCCCGGCCAGGCGCTGCGATGCCCCCTGCAGCAATTGCGCACCAAGCGTATTGGGCGCGAGCAAAGCTGGTTCCGTGCTGGCGGGCGCGCCGGGGGCCGCGCCTTCCGCTTCGCCGGCGGCAGCGCGCAGCGCGCGGATCAATTCAGCGCGACGCGCATCATCCTGCAAAATTTTGAGCAGTGCTTCCAATTCAGGCGATGCCGCGCTGCTGGCCGGCGTCGCCGCAGATGGGGGCGGCTCCGCGACCGGATTGCCCGGTTCCGCCTGCGCCCATGCCTGGCCCGCCAGCAGCACGAAGCCCATCAACAACATGAAACGCCGCATTGCGTGAAGGATGCTCATGGCAGGCTTCGGAGCCTATTGCCGGGCGCGGGTCAAGTCTTTCCCGCACGCCATTTGCGGGGAAGGGGCAGCGCCGTTACACCGCGCGCATGCTGGCTTCCCCTTCCGTCTGGACCGTCATGATCGCCCTTTTGGGGACGCATCTGGCGGGGATGGGCGTTTTCCTGACCGTGCCGGTGCTTGCCCCCGCGATTGCGGCAGAGCTTGGCATCGCGGCGTCGCTGGCGGGTGTGCATACCGCGCTGGTCTATCTGGGAGCCATGGTGTCAGGGCCTTTGGCGGGGGCCTTTATTCATCGCTTTGGCGGCATAAGGGTCTTGCAGCTGGGGATGCTGATTTCGGCCTTCGGCATATCGCTTGCCATGCTGGGGCATCCGGCCGCACTTTTTGCCTCGGCGGTGATTGCCGGGCTGGGGCATGGGCCGGTCACGCCAGCGGGCAGCCATTTGCTGGCAGCCCGCACCCCGGCGCGGCGGCGGGGCTTGATCTTCAGCTTGAAGCAATGCGGCGTGCCGGCAGGTGCCATGCTGATTGCCGCCGCTGTGCCGCCGATTGCGGTGGCGGCTGGCTGGCGCCAGGGCGTCTTGGCGGTGGTGGTTTTCCTCGTGATTTCAGCGCTTTGCCTGCAACCTTTGCGAGCGGCCCTGGATGCGGAGCGCGATCCCAGGGCCGCGATCCGGGGCTTGGGGCAAATCTGGCGGGCAGCGGCTGCGAGCCTTGGCCTTCTCCGCCAATTCCCGGTGCTGCGGCGCATGACCATCATGTCCGCGCTTTATGGCGTTTCCCAATTCTGTTTTTCGAGCTTTTTCGTGGTGTTTCAGGTGGCAAGCTTGGGCGTAACGCTAACCGAGGCCGGCATACGCTTGGCGCTGGCCCAGGCCGCTGGGGTAGCGGGCCGCGTGGTTTGGGGCATCGTGGCGGACCGGACCGGCGCTGCGCCGGTCTTTACCGGACTTGGCATCGGAGCCGCTGTGGCGGGGCTGGCGTTATTGCTGGCGGGGCCGGGCTGGCCAGGCTTTGTCATCATCCTGGCCGGCATGCTGATGGGCGCGACGGCAATCGGCTGGAATGGGGTGTTTCTGGCGGAGATGGCGCGGCTGGCGCCGGCGGGGCAGGTGGGCGGCACCACGGCGGCGGCGGGCTTTGTCTTTGGTCTTTCCATGCTGGTGGCACCCCCCTTCTTTTCCCTGCTGGTGGACCTGACCGGCGGCTATGCCGCCGGCTTCGCGCTTTGCGTCATCACGGCGCTGATCGGCGCGGCCTTGGCCTGGTCCGTGCGGGATGGGGCTGTCTCCCGCCCATGAAAGAGGCTAATCTCCGCCCATGACGACGATCCTCACCATTCTGGTTGCCTTGGCGATGCTCGCCACGGTTGGCGTGCTCTTTGCCGGGATACTCGGCATGGCGGGCGGCAAGGCCAATCCGAAGACCGCCAATTGGCTCATGCGCTGGCGCATCATCTTTCAGTTCATCGCGGTTGGGCTTTTTGTCATTCTGCTTTTGCTGCTGAAAGCCTGACCCTGAAAGGTTGACCCCGCCTTGCCCCGCCCAGCGCGGGGCTTTAATAGGCCAAGGGTCGGATGAGGGGGCGGAAGAACCCTCGCATGCGGCATTCCGGCGCCAATCGGCCCCCCATTTCCTGAAGGCTATGGTTGCATCATGAAGCTTCTGGTCCCCGTCAAGCGGGTGGTGGATTACAACGTCAAGGTCCGCGTGAAGGCGGATGGCACGGGCGTTGAAACCGCCAATGTCAAAATGTCCATGAACCCCTTTGACGAAATCGCGGTGGAAGAAGCCGTGCGGTTGAAGGAAAAGGGTGTGGCCACTGAAATCATCGCGGTTTCCGCCGGCCCCGCCGTGGCGCAGGAACAGATCCGCACTGCCCTTGCGATGGGTGCTGATCGCGGCATCCTGGTGGAGCATGATGGCGTGCTGGAACCGCTCGCGGTCGCGAAAATCCTGAAGGCGATCATCGCCAAGGAAGCGCCTGATCTGGTGATCCTGGGCAAGCAGGCGATTGATGATGACATGAACGCCACCGGCCAGATGCTGGCCGCGCTGATGGGCTGGCCGCAAGGCACTTTCGCGTCCAAGGTTGAAGCCGTGGATGGCGCGCTGAACATCACGCGCGAAGTGGATGGTGGCTTGGAAAAGCTGGCGCTGAAGCTGCCGGCGATCATCACCACCGACCTCCGTTTGAATGAACCGCGCTATGCGTCGCTGCCGAATATTATGAAGGCGCGCAAGAAGCCGATTGAAACCGTGAAGCCCACCGACCTTGGCGTTGATCCCGCGCCGCGGCTCACGGTGCTGAAGGTGGAAGAACCGCCCAAGCGCCAGGCCGGCAAGAAGGTGGGTTCCGTGCAGGAACTTGTGGAAAAACTGCGCAATGAAGCGAAGGTGATTTGACCATGGCGGTGCTTGTTCTTGCCGATCATCAGGACGGCGCGCTGACCCAGCCAACCCGCAGCACGGTCGCCGCCGCGGCCAAGCTTGGCGATGTGCATGTGCTGATCGCGGGCGGCGCCACTGGCGCTGCTGCTGCGGCCGCCGCCAAGCTGCCTTCGGTGGCGAAGGTGCTGACCGCTGAGGCCGAGATCTACGCCCATGGCCTGGCTGAGCCCATGGCCGCCCTGCTGGTGGCTTTGGCACCCGGCTATTCGCATCTGCTGGCGCCGGCTTCCGCCGGCGGCAAGAATGTCATGCCGCGCGCTGCCGCTTTGCTTGATGTGCAGATCCTGTCGGACATTTCCGACGTGGTGGATGCCGATACCTTTGTGCGCCCGATCTATGCCGGCAACGCCTTGGCCACCGTGAAATCAGCCGATGCGAAGAAGGTGATCACGGTGCGCGCGGCGTCCTTTGATCCTGTGCCTGCCGAAGGTGGCGCGGCGCCGATTGAAGCCGCAGCCATCGCGGCCGATCCGGGGCTTTCGCGCTTCCTGGGGGCCGAGATTGTCAAAAGCGAA
>JADCFR010000383.1 GCA_020249415.1 Roseomonas sp.
CCCACACACCGTCTCCACCATCCAGAACTCGCGCAACGCCAACGGCCTGTGCCCCGGCTGATGACAGCGTCCTCGCCCGGTGTATTCATCGCCCCCCAGATGGCGCGGCGATCCCATTCGGCCATGGTCTCCGGTGAGTTCCGTGATCCAAATTGTATCCCGCGCTGCACCAAGGCGTCGCAGCATGTCGCGATGCTGATTGCGCGCCTCGGCGGTGCAAAGCGCCGGCAGGGTGAACGCCGGCATGCGAAGTTTCACAATGACTGGTATTGGGAATTCCGCCCCGGTGTTCCGCGCGGCGGTCGACGGTATCGGTGCAATGCCCATCGTTCAGCGACCGACGGAATCTGTCAGCATTATCGAAGCGGACGTCGCGCGAGCCGCTGCTCTGCTGCAGGCTGCTGGCTTAGAGCCGGCTTAGGGCGCCGCTGCGCGACCTGCTGATCGGGGACCCACCAGGCGTTTGGCGAGCCAAGGCCAATCTACTCTATCAACTATTTTGTCGGCGCCAGCGCGAAGTCTGATGTCGAGACGCCACGTTTCGTACCGTGACGCGCCGCTTGTAATTTTACTGATCAAGGGATCAGTAAGTCATTACTTTGAGATTCAAGGTCCAAGAATCACCGGGAGGCCAAACAATGGACCAAGGTATCGCATCCGCTTCGGCACGCTTCGGCATAGGCCAGGCAGTACGCCGGCGCGAGGATGACAGGCTGCTGCGCGGCAAAGGGCATTTCGCTGGAGATGTCACGCTTCCGAACCAGCTTTACGCCTATCTGCTGCGCTCGCCACATCCGCATGCCCGTATCATTTCCATGAATATTGCCCGGGCGGCAGCGGCACCAGGGGTGCACGCCATTCTTACCGGTGAAGATGCGGCGGCTGATGGCCTTGGCTGTCCCCCAGGGCTTTCAGGTGCGGCGCCGCCGGCCTATCCAAAAAATCGCGACGGCAGCGAATTTATCGAGGTGCCCTATCTGCCGCTTGCCCGCGCGCGTGCCATGTATGTTGGCCATGAGGTAGCGCTCATCATCGCCGATAGCCTGCAACAAGCCCGTGATGCGGCGGAACTCATCGCCATAGAGTGGGAAATCCTGCCCCATGTCACTGAGGCCGCCGATGCGCTTGCACCGGGCGCACCAGCGCTGCAGGAGCATGTGCCCGGAAACCGTGTGCTTGACTGGAGCTTTGGCGATGCAGCAGCGGTACAGGCGGCTTTTGATACGGCAGCGCATGTTGCGCGCCTCACGGTCGAACAGTCCCGCATCACTCAAGGCTTCATGGAACCGCGCGCTGCCGTCGCGGATTATGATGACGCAACGGGTCGCTGGACTCTCCATACCTGTACCCAGGCGGCGAATCGCGCCAAGGAATATCTCGCCGATCATGTCTTCAAGGTGAATCGTGAACGCTTCAGGGTTCTCTCCGCCGATGTGGGCGGTGGCTTCGGTGGCAAGATCCACCTCTATAATGAATATGCCCTGGTCTGTTGGGCGGCGCGGCGACTTGGCCGGCCCGTCAAATGGGTCTCGGACCGCACCGAAGGGTTTCTTTCGGATTGGATGACCCGCGATCAGCGCTGTTCGGGCGAATTGGCGCTTGACTCGGAAGGGGGTATTCTCGCGCTGCGCATTCGCCAAATCGCCAATACGGGTGCTTTTGTCACGCCGCTCGCCATCATTCCGCCAACCTGGAATTTTCTGCGCTCGACTCAGGTGCTTTATCGTACGCAGCTTTGTCACGCAGAAGTTCAAGTGGCCATCACCAATACCTGCCCGGTCAATATCTATCGTGGTGCCGGGCGGCCAGAGGGCACCTATATAGTCGAAAGATTGCTCGACCAGGCCGCGGCGGAAATGGGGATGGATCGTGCTGAGATCCGTCGACGCAACCTGATCCCCGATGATGCACTACCCTTCAAGACCTTCATTGGCCTCAATTACGATAGCGGGCGCTTTGCGGATGGCCAGGCCATGGCGCTGCGCCTGGCGGATTGGGATGGCTTTGCGGCACGCCGCGCCGCCGATGCCAAAGCAGGCAGGCTGCGCGGCATTGGCATTTCCAATTATGTCGAGGTTGCCGGCGGCATGCCGCGCGAATTCGCCGAAATGCGCATCAAGGGCAGCACCAATCGCGTTGAAGTCATGGCTGGTTCCGTCCCCATGGGCCAGGGATGCGAAACAGCCTATGCGCAGCTTGCCGTGGCACTTCTTGGTGTGGAACCCAGCTGTGTTGATGTCATCATGGGTGATACGGATCGCGTGAAATGGGGCGATGGGTCCTATGCCACAAGATCAATGCGGGTTGCCGGTACGGCCATTCATCTTGCCGGTACAAAGGTGATCGAAATCGGCAAACAGGCCGCCGCGCATCTGCTGGAGGCCGCGGCGACCGATATCGCCTTTGAGGAAGGCCGTTTCTTCATCGGCGGAACAGACCGAGGGATTAGCCTGTTTGAGGTGGCGCGCGCGATTGAGACTGGAAAACTCCCGACCGAGCTTGGCAATGCGCTTGGTGCAGAGATTGATCACGTGGCCGATGGGCCATCCTTCCCGAATGGTTGCCATGTGTGCGAGGTTTCGATCTGCACCGAAACAGGCGTGGTGCGGATAGAAAACTATGTGGCGGTGGATGATGTGGGCCGTGTGATCAATCCGATGATCGTACATGGGCAGATCCATGGTGGGATTGCACAAGGCATTGGCCAAACCCTGCTTGAACAAATTGTGCATGATGCCACCACTGGGCAGATCCTGACCGCAAGCTTCATGGATTACACCATGCCGCGCGCCGATGATTTGCCCAATCTTGTCACGGCAATGAATGAAGTACCCAGCCCGAAGAATCCGCTTGGCGTGAAGGGCGCCGGTGAAGGCGGCATCACGGGTGCCCTTGCTGCGGTGGTCGGCGCTGTTTCAGATGCGGTATCGGTTCATGGCGTGCGGCATATTGATATGCCGGTGACGCCGGAAAAGGTATTGCGCGCCATTGGCAAATTGTGAGCGGTCAGTCTGTAAGGGCAACGGGATGCGCAATCATCGGGTGTGAAGCGCTTCCGCGAACTGATGCTGAACCTTCTTGAAGCTGCGAAGGGTGTGATCCCAGGAAGGGATCACACCCCTTTTGGTCAAGCGATCGGATAGGTAATGGGCAGGCGGAAGTTGTTGGCTTCCAGCCGTTCCATGTAAGTACGCAAAATCTGGCTGCCGGGCATGCCGCGCCGATCCGCTTCACGCGCCTGTTCCAACGGCAAACCCGAGAGCGCTTGCGCCCAGGCAAGACGCGTTTCGTCATTCATGTAGCTGACCGTGGTATTCGGGAAGGTACGCCACTGGTCCACCGCGGTGGCATAAAGGCGGTCATTTTCCTCAGCGGTCTTGATCTGCCATTCGCTGGCAACTTCCTGGAGCGTATCCTGGACAGGACGGGGCAGGCTCCGCCAGCGATCGCTATTGACCGTGATATGCGCCGATCCGGAAGCACCGAAACGCGTGACATGCAAATGGGGATTCACCTCATAGAGACGAATTGCAATCATGCCAGCGGTCACGGTCATGACGCCGTCCACAACACCTGACTGGGCCGAGGTGAAGAAATCCGCAAGGCTGCCCTGTACGCCAACGATACCGCCAGGCCGCAGGAAGTTCAGCAGAGCGCCAGCGCCCGCGATGCGACGCCCGCGCAGATCTTCCAAGCGGTTCCAGGGTGTCCGGGTCGCAAGATCAACGCTTGGCGCTCCCGAAACAGCGATCATCCGCTGGCCAAACCGCTGTTCAAAAACATTGCGCAGAAACGGCACACGCTCATACACCTCATGCGTCACCTTGATCTGAAGCGCGTTATTGTCAGGGGCGAAGGGTACCCAGGGATGCCAATTATGGGAGAATAGCCGCGCTGCCTCAAAGGTCGCAAGGAATAGGCCAACATCAACAACGCCGTTTTGTACTGCTTCCAGCGTCTCATTCACCCGCGTGACCGCGCCGCCCCAGCTTACGGTAAAGGTCACGGGGTGTCCGCGTTCCCGTGACCGACGAACAACTTCCGGAATAAAGAAACTATCTGCGACACCAACATAAGCGAGTGCGGCAGTAGTATGGCCAGACGCAATGCGCAGATTAATGGCGCGTGCCTGGGCGCTTGCCTTGGTGCCAATCAGCGCAACGGAAAGCCCCGCCGCGCCGCCTGCCAGCGCGCGACGCCGGCTGATGGAAGTTGTGGTCATGATTTATTCCTCCCTTGATGGTTTGCCAAAACTCTAACCCCTTCACATCAGGTTGCGCGGAATCCAGGTGGCGATCTGCGGGAAATTCCACACCAGAAAGGCAGTCACCAGGATCAACCCGACATAAGGCAGACTTCCCTTGACGATCATCGAAATGCTGACGCCTTGCCCGGGCAGGGCGCTTTTCACCGAGAAAAGAAGCATCCCGAAAGGCGGTGTCAGCAGGCCGCATTCAATCACCAAGATACCGACAATCGCGAAGGCGATAGGATCAAAGCCAAGCATATTCGCAACCGGCCAAAAGATCGGCACCGTTAGCAGCATGATCGAAACACTATCAATGATCATGCCAAGCAAAAGCCAGATCACGACCATGATTAGCATAACTTCCAGCGGGCCAAGATCAAGGCCAGTCACTAGGCCTTGAACAGCAGCCGTCATCCCGCCCATGGAAAGCATGCGCGAATACATCTGCGCGGCAATCAACAGCACCAGCAAAGGCGCTGTGATCTTGGCGGTATCGTAGAAAACGCCGAATATCTGCTTGACCGTCATGCCCTTCAGCAGCGCCAGCAGCAATGCCCCCAAGGCACCAATCGCAGCCGCTTCTGTGGGCGTAAAAAGCCCCCCCCAAATCCCGCCAAGCACAAGCATCATCAAGACGCCAATGCCACCCGCACCGAGCCATTCCTTGGGCGACATCGGAAGCTGCGCATTGGACTTGGCGCGTTCGACGAAGGCAGGTGTTGCGGCGGCCGGCATTGCGGGCACCGTATCCGGCGCCAGCGAAGGGTTACGCTTCACCGAAATGATGATGTAGAGGCAAAGAAGCGTGGTCAGCAGCAGGCCAGGCCCGATGCCGGCCAGAAAGAGCTGCCCGATGGATTGTTCCGCCAGAATGCCCCAGACGATCATCAAGACGCTTGGCGGAATAAGCATGCCGAGTACGGCGCTTCCGGCGATGGCGCCCACGGCAAATTGCTGTTGATAGCCGGCATTGCGCATCGCTGGATAGGCAAAACGGCTAAACGCCGCCGCAGCCGCAACCGAAACCCCTGTGACGGTCGCGAAAATCGCATTGCCGATGACGGTCGCCACGGCAAGCCGCCCAGGGATACGACGCAGCCCCCGATTGACCGCCTTGAACATGTCTTCAGCCGCACCGCAGCGACCGACAAGATCACCCATCAAAATGAAAAGAGGGATCACCGCAAAGACATAATCTCGCAGAAACTGAAACGCTGTTGACTGCAACATGCGTACCGGCACCATTGGATTGCCGGTGATAAGCATCACGCCCGCCATGCTGGCTGCGATCAGACAAAGCGCGATGTGCACACCAAGCGAGACCAGCATGATCAGCAGGCCGACCATCAGCGTGGCGATTTCGATCCCGGTCATGATTTTTCCTCCGTCTGATACCGGGTCATTCCACGGCCGCCGAACTGTCCTTGGGCGCGCCCTTGCGCCAGGCATTGATGAGCATGGCGAGATAAGCAATGGCCGCGAGGCCCGACATGGCCACAAGCACGATACGGACCGGCCAGACGGGTACGCGGAAGGCGCCTTCGCCCTCATAGGCGCCGATCTCAATCGCCTCCAGCATGGGCCGCCAGCCGCCATAGGCAATGGAAGCACAAATGAAAATGCCAAGAACGCATGTGCAGGTTTCAATCGCCAATCTTCCGGCATCATTTGCCGCATCATAGATGACAGTCGCGCGGATCATCCCGTTGCTGAGGACGGCAAAGGGCAGTTGCAGGAAAACAAGCGCGACAAGCGTATTGGCCACCATCTCAGCCGTGCCCGGGACTGGCTTATTGAAAAGCCCACGCGATACAACATCCGCGCAGACAAGCAGCGCTATGGCGAAGAGGCCAAATACCGAGATCAGATGAAATATCCTGGCAAAGCGTTCAAGACCGCCATGGGCGATTTCTGCAACGCCTGCGGCTTCGGTCTTTCCTGCGGCCATGGAACTTTCCTTCCCTGTCAGGCCTTGCCAAGGGCGCGCAAGATGCGCTCTGGCGTGAACGGCATTTCCGTGATTTCAACGCGAAACGGCGATAGCGCATCGTTCAGCGCGTTCATGATGGCAGCCGGCGCGCCGGCTGTTCCGGCTTCCCCTGCACCCTTCGCCCCGATCGCTGATTCCCGCGTCAGTGTTTCAACATGCGCGACATCCATATCCGGCATTTCAGCGGCCATCGGCACCAGGTAGTCAACCATGCTGCCATTCAGCATCTGGCCATTGCTGTCATAAAGGCATTCTTAGAAAAGCGTAGGCCCGATGCCTTGCACAATGGCGCCGCGCAGTTGTTCCTCTACCAGCAAGGGATTGAGCACCTTGCCGCAATCTTCCACTGCCCAGAACTTCAAAAGCTTGATGAAGCCCGTTTCCGGATCTGCTTCCAAATGGCAGGCAAGAATGCCATTGGTGAAGGCAAAGGCATATTGCGTCGGAAGATAATGCCTAGTGACTGATAATTCGGGCCGCATGCCGCCCAAGGTGTCCGGGCGGAAATAGGCAATGCGGCCAACCTCCGAAAGGCTTGTGATTTCCTGTCCGCTTTCGGCATCCACAACAAGACCACGGCGGATATCAAGGGATGCGGCGTCACGCTGATGGATGGTGGCAGCAAGATCAAGGATGGATTTGCGCAAGGCGCGTCCTGCCTGCCAGGCGGCCTCACCACCCACGCCAGCACCGCGGCTCGCCCAGGTTCCGCCGCCATAAGGCGTGGCGTCCGTATCACCGGTTACCAGACGCACGGCGCCCATCGGTACCCCAACCGCATCGGCAACGATTTGCGCGAAGATCGTCTCGGTTCCCTGGCCCTGTTCACCACACCCATGCAGCACCATGATGCCGCCTTGCGGTTCCAACCGCACCGTGCAGCCATCCTGCGCTGAAATGCGCGCCCCGCCGACGCCATAGAACATGGCCGAAGGATTGGTGATTTCGATCATCGAAGCAAGGCCAATGCCGCGATAGATGCCGCGCTTGCGTGCTTCCACCTGATCGGCGCGCAGTTTTTCATAATCCATCATACTAAGCACCTTATCGAGGCACGCATGATGCGACATGCCTTCGAATTTCATGCCCGATGGTGTCTGTAACGGAAAATCCTCGTCGCGGAGGAGGTTCTTCCGGCGTATCTCGGCCGGGTCCATGCCAATCTCGCGCGCGGCGGCATCCACCAGCGCTTCCGTGACACCCACCGCGACTGGATGCCCAACGGCACGATAATTGGAATAGGGTACCAGATTCGTGAACAGGGCGCGCACCTTTGCCCGATAGGCCTGCAGCCGATACCATTGCCCGCAAATATTGGCGATCTGATTGCCTTCAACGACACTCGTGCGCGGATAGACGGAATAAGGGCCGATCGCCTGTGTCCCCTCATGACCCAAGGAGAGGATCGTACCATCGCGCTTGAGCGCGAGCCGGGCGGTCACGGCGTGGTCGCGGTTGTGGATATCGGACAGAAAACTCTCCAACCGATCCGCGACGAATTTTACAGGGCGCCCGATCCGCATGGAAAGGGCGCAGGTTGCCAGCTCATCACCATAAACATGTGTCTTGATGCCATAGCTACCGCCCACATCCGGGCACACCACGCGCACGTCAGATTCCGCAATTCCCAAAAGCCGCGCATAACAATCCTGGATCATATGCGGCGCCTGATGGGAAATATAAACCGTCAGGCGCCGGTCAGATGGATTCCAATCACCGATGATCGAGCGCCCTTCGGGACAGACGCCGGTATGGCGAGGAAAACGAAAGTGCCTCTCCAAGAATACATCGGCCTCGGCCGCTGCCTTGTCCCAGTCACCGCCTTCCACTTCGCGCGTGAAGCAGATGTTGTCGTCAAGCTCCGGCTGCGCGCGTATCTCGCCGCGTTCCGCAACATCCAGCGAACTGACCGCAGGTAGGGGGTCATATTCCACATCAATGCGCGCAGCCGCATCTTCGGCCTGACGACGCGTTTCGGCGATGATGGCAACAACAGGCTCGCCTTGCCAGGCGACACGATCAATCGCGATGCAATGTTGCATGGCCGATTTCATACCCTTGAAATGGACAAGCAGGCCCGCAAAGGGTTGCACCGCGTCAGCAAGATCGCGGCCCGTGACGATATCGATCACACCGGGCATGGTGCGCGCGGCAGAGGCATGAATGGCCAGGATGCGCGCATGGGCATGCGGGCTGCGCAGAAACGCCACATGGGCCATCCGCGCCAAAGCGATGTCATCCACATAGCGCCCGCGGCCTTCAAGCAGCCGACGGCCATTCGGGCGCGCGACTGAAGCGCCGATCATGGGCGCTTCGGGGCTGGTTTGCGGCGTGATCTTGTTCATGATGAGGGCCTTGCCATCAAGCGCTTGGCCTGAGTTGCTTCAACAGCATCCACAATCGCCTGATAGCCGGTGCAGCGGCAGTAATTGCCCGAAAGCTGTTCCCGAATGGCCTGGCGATCCATCGGCGCCGGTACGTCAAGGATCTCCGCTGCGGTGATCAGCATGCCGGCAGTGCACCAGCCGCATTGCATGGCATTCCGCGCGTGAAATTCCGCCTGCAAATCCGCGATTTCGCCAGTCGCCGTCAGCCCTTCAATGGTCCAGACATCGGCGTCTTCCAATTGTGGTGCCAGCAACAGGCAACCACGCACAATTTCATTATCTACACGGAGCGTACAGGCCCCGCATACCCCATGCTCACAGGCAACACGTGGCCCGGAAAGGCCGAAGATCTCCCGCAGCATATCCACCGCATGCAAACGGGCGGGAACACGGCGCCGTACGGCCTGGCCATTGAGCCGGAAGGCGATTTCCATTTCCTCATCCTCCATGCTGCTCTCCTCAGCCATGGCTGCGCAATTGAGTGATGGCACGCTGCAAAAGCACACCGGCGAGGTATTTTTTCGTTGCCGATGAATGGCAAGGATCCGAGGGCGGATCGAGCTTCTGCTTCAATTCCGCGATCGCCGGCGCCATTTCGCCAGCCATGAGTAGCTTCTCAACCGTGGGGAAGAGCAGCGGTCGGTCCGCAACCCCAAAAAAGGCCAGACGCAAGCCGCCGAGATTGCCATCAAGGCACGTGCCGACAATGCCCACAATAGCAAAATCACCGTGGCGCCTGGCAAGTTCCAACGCAACGCTGCGCGCCCCCGGCTTTTGGATCGGC
>JADCFR010000384.1 GCA_020249415.1 Roseomonas sp.
CGGATGGCACCTCTCGGGCGAGGTCAACGTGCCCACCAACATCACCTTGCTGCCGCTGCCACCGAAATATCCCGAATTGAACGTGATGGAAAACATCTGGCAATTCATGCGTGACAATTGGCTATCCAATCGTGTGTTTCGTCATCACGATGATATCGTTGATCACTGCTGTCACGCATGGAACAAGCTCATCAGTCAGCCATGGCGCATCATGTCTATCGGGCTGCGGAAATGGGCGCATGGGTATTAAATTGTGGGAATTGGTATAATCTTTTTTGTCCGCTGAGCATCCATTAGCAAAACCATACCGCCTTGCCGAAAAAAAATGACAAGCACTAAACCGAATACGAGCAGCGAGAAAACAAGCGCTAAATCCGTTGCTGCAATCAGCGAATCGCAGCGATAGGTGTGCCATGGAAGGCTATGAGGTCTATTTCGAATACATAGCAAATCGTCGGGAAGAATCATCATTGGGTAGATGCCAAGAACAGAAGGAAAATTGGCAAACACCAGCCAAGCCAGAAAAAAACCAAGACGGCGGTTAGGGAGGGTAGAGCTTTGATACGCAGATCGAAGCACGCTTCGGGGCCTGGAGGCTCATTCACGACCCCTTCACTTCTTTTCCCCCAGAACCATTTCCAGAAGGTATTGCGCGTCCTTAAAAATTCCGCCAGCTCGGCATGCGAGAGCGGCGCATTCTGCGTTGAAGTCGCGATCATCTCCCGCCAGTAATCTCGAACACTCTCTCGCGCCCATCCGCCGGGCGGTATGGGCGGCATGGGAGGTGATCGGCCAAGAAGAATCTCCCACCAACTCTGTTTGGATGGCTGTGTCCCAGATATAACATCACCCTTGCCGAAGGGGTGTGTTTAACGCAAGCTGAACCGGGGGGAAGAACAACATGCTATCTCGCAGACACATCATCGGTGGCGCAGCGGGCTTGGCCGCTTTGAGCAGCGCTGCGCCGGCGCGGGCTTGGGAACCATCGCGCCCCATTCAATTGATTGTTGGCTTCGCGCCAGGCGGCGGCGCGGATTTGGCGGCGCGTGCGATTGCCGAGGCTTCTTCGCGCTTTTTCCCGACCCCGATTGTGGTGATGAACCGCCCCGGCGCGGGCGGGGCGATTGCCGCGCAGCAAGTGGCGGGCATGGCGCCGGATGGCCTCAATCTGCTGGTCGGCGGCGGGAGTGAGAGCATCGCCCTGCCGGCCTTTCGGGAGCTTCCCTACGATCCCAAAAAATCCTTCCGCGCCATTATTCGCATCACGCGCCAGCCGCTGCTGATTGTGGCGCGCCGCGGCGGGCGCTTCGCCGATTTGCCAAGCGTGATTGAAGCCGCGAAGCGCGCACCGGGAGCCATTCCACATGCCTCATCCGGGCAGGGCTCGATTTATCATGCGGTGTTTGTGTTGCTGTCGCGTGCGGCGAATATCGAATTGCTGCATGTGCCCTTCACCGGCGGTGCGCCAAGCTTGCAGGCGTTGATGGCGAATACGGTGGAATTGGCGGTCCTCGCCCCGGAAGAAATGGCGGGGCTTGCCAATGCCGGCGAAATCCGCCCGCTGGCGGTGGCCTCCGCTTCGCGCATTCCGGGCTATCCCGATGTGCCGACCTTGCGCGAATTGGGCTTTGATGTGGTGATCGAAAACATGAAGGGGCTGAATGCGCCGGCGGGCCTGCCAGATGAGATTTACACCAGCCTGCATGATCGCTTCCGCCAGGGCATGCAGGCGCCGGCCTGGAAAACATTTCTGGACCGCACCGGCGCGATGGATGGCTATCTGGATGGGCCTGGCTATCAGCGCGCCATGGATGATGTGCTGGATGCGCTAAAGGCGGCGCTGGCCCGCTAAGCCGACGCCGCCGGGATCACGCTATCCCCAGCCCTGCCTTCCAGCACCGCATCAAACAGTTTTATCTGTTGCGGCAGGCAGATGGTTTTTAGATCATAACGTTCAAGCAAGGTTCGGCGCGCAGCCTTGCGGATGGGCTCATAACGATCCGGATGCGCCAGCGCCTCCACCACGGTTTCCGCCAGCGCTGCCGTGTCATAAAACGGCACCAGCAATCCGTTTACGCCATGCTCGATCACTTCCGGCACGGGCGCATTGGCGGAGCCGATCACCAAAGCCTCGCACCCCATCGCCTCGATCATCGACCAGGACAGAACGTATGGATAAGTCAGATAGACATGCGCGCGGCTCGCGCGAAACAGCGCGAGCAAGGCGGGGTGCGGAATGCGCCCGGTAAAATGCAGGCGGGTCAGATCAAGCCTGTCGCCCAATTCTTCCAGCAGATGGGTCTTCCAGGAGCGGCCATCGGCAGGCTTCGGGCCATAGCCACGCGCCTCACCGCCCACCAGCACCACTTGCGCTTGCGGGCGGCGTGCCAGGATTTCTGGCAGCGCGCGCATGAAAACATCAAAGCCGCGATAGGGTTCAAGATTGCGGGAGACATAGGTAATCACCTCATCACCGCGCTTGATCACGCTGCCATTGGGCAGCTTTATGTGATGCGCGCCGATGGGTGTGGCGACTTCGCTATTCACCCCTTCATGCACCACAGAGATTCTGCGGCGGAACACTTCAGGATAGCGGTTGCGTTGGAAATGCGTGGGGCTGACACCCCAATCCATCGCCTCCAGCGCGGGGGATTGCGGCAGGTTGAGCAATCGCGTGCGCGCGGCCTCATCCAATTCCACCTTGCGCGCCGGGTTGAAGCCGACATCGCCGCCCCCAGTCGCGAAGTAGAATTCGCAATATTGCAGCAGCTTCGCGCCTGGGAAGATATCGGGCAGGAACATGCCTTCCCCCCAGCCGGGATGGCAGCAAATGATATCGGGGCGGAAGCCCTTATCGCGCAGATCAACCAAGGCCCGCGCCACGGCCTGCGCGCGGCGGATGGAAGCCTCCATTGGGCGCAGATAGCGATGTGTTTGCTCCCCAGCGCCTTGCGGTTCCGGGTAGCGGATATGGGTGACACCTGGCAGCGCGATATTCTCCCGCTCCCCAAGGCCAATCACGCGTGCGCCGGGACGCGCGGCGATCACCGGCGCCAGATGGCGGTACTGGCCGGGGAAATTCTGGTGAATAAAGAGCGCCTGAACCAAGCCAACTCATCCTGAAGCGAACCAGCGCTAAATCCGCCATTTGCCGGGCGCGCGCAATTGCCCCCTTGGCGCGGCGACCCGAAGCCCCGAGAATGGACCCTGAACAGGAGACAAAGACCCCCATGACATTCGATTTCACCGGCAAGAAGGTTTTGGTCGCGGGCGGCAGCCGCGGCATCGGGCGTTCCATTGCGCTGGGCTTTGCCGCTGGCGGGGCCGCGGTTTCCATCTGTGCGCGCAACGCCGCTGGGCTGGAAGCCACGCGGGCTGAAATCGCCGCCCATGGCGTGCAGGCCCATGCTATGCCCGCGGACCTCGCCAATCAGGTGCAAATCGAAGCCTGGGTGGCCGCCGCCGCCGCCGCGCTCGGCGGCGTGGATGTGCTGGTGAACAACGCCTCGGGCTTTGGCATGGCCGATACGGAAGAAGGCTGGCA
>JADCFR010000385.1 GCA_020249415.1 Roseomonas sp.
GGTCAGCGCGCGACGTATCGCCTCATTCACCGGGTCCCAACGTCCGCGCACGGGGCAGGCGCTTTCGGATTCACAAACGCCGAAGGAATTATCCACGCAGGCGGTCAGCGCGATGGGGCCATCCATGGCGGTGATCACCTCAATCAGCGGCATGGCGGCCAGCGGGCGGGTCAGGCGATACCCCCCCAGCGCGCCGCGCCGGCCTTCCACCAGCCCGGCATGGGCGAGGATTTTCAAGACCTTGGCGACCGTTGGCTCGGCCAAGCCTGTCGCGCCAGCCAGCCCAGGCGCGGTCAGCACGCCACCATCCGCCGCGTCATCCAGCCGCGTCAGTACGACAACGGCGTAATCGGTCAGCTTTGAAAGCCGCAACACGTACAATCCCTTTCGCAATCCGGACCATCGCGGTCCGCTTTGCAGATGCGCCTTGCCCCCCGCCCTGTCAAGCGCTGGACGGGGCAGAAAACCGCGCCCATTCTGGCGCCAATCGCAACCCCTGACAGGATGATCCCATGCCCATTTTGCGCACCGATGACGGTGTTGATCTGCATTACGAGGAAGCCGGCAGCGGCACGCCGATGGTCTTCGTCCATGAATTCGCGGGCGATTCCCGTTCCTGGGAGCTGCAAATGCGTTTCTTCTCTCGCCGCTATCGCTGCGTGGTGTTCAATGCGCGCGGCTACCCGCCATCAGCCGTGCCGAATACCGTTGGCTCCTACAGCCAGGACCGCGCGACGGATGACATTGCCGCCGTGATCAAGGGGCTGAACCTTGCACCCGCCCATGTTGTCGGGCTTTCCATGGGCGCCTTTGCCACGCTGCATCTGGGCCTCAGGCATCCGCAACTGGCCCGCAGCCTGGTGGCCGCCGGCGTCGGCTATGGCGCCGCGCCCGGCAAGCGCGACCAATTCCGGGCCGAGGTGGATGCCACCGCCGCACGCATCCGCGCGGAGGGCATGGACAAGATGGCCGATATCTATTCCCGCGGCCCGACGCGCCTGGTGTTTGAGGAAAAAGACCCGCGCGGCTTTAAGGAATTCCAGTCCCAGCTTGCGGAACATTCAACCGAGGGTTCCGCACTCACCATGCAGGGTGTGCAGCGCGAACGGCCATCCCTGTTCGATCTGGAAGCCGGCTTCAAGCAGATGAAAGTGCCAACGCTGGTGATCGCCGGCGATGAGGATGACCCCACCTTGGAACCGTCCTTGTTCCTGAAGCGCAGCATCATGAGCAGCGCGCTTCTGGTCATGCCGAAATGCGGCCACACGATGAATCTGGAAGACCCGGACGCCTTCAACCGCGCCGTTTTGGATTTTGTGACGCAAGTGGATTGCGGGCGCTGGACACAGCGGATTCCAGAAAGCCTTTCCGGGGCCATCATCGCGGCGAAAGAGAAGTGAGGTCAGATCGGGGGAGGCATCTCCCCCGATTCTCATTCAGCCCTCGCGCACCACTTCATAGAGTGCGACCGCCGCCGCCGCCGCGACATTCAGGCTTTCCATCGCTTGCGTGATCGGCAGCCGCACCAACTCATCACAGGTTTCGCGTTGCAGGCGCCGCAACCCTGTATCTTCCGCGCCCAGCACCAAAGCCACACGGCGATCCTTGGGGCAGGCTTCCGCCAGCGTCCGCGTTGCATCCCCCGCCAGCCCCATCACCCAAAAACCGGCTTTTTGCAGGCTGGCAATGGCACGAGACAAATTCACTTCCCGCACCACCGGCACAATGTCCAAGGCGCCCGAGGCTGCACGGGCCAGCGCGCCGGTCTCCGGCGGCGCATGGCGGTCCTGCAGCACCACACAGGCCACGCCGAAAGCGGCGGCAGAGCGGAGAATCGCCCCGACATTGCGCGGGTCCGTCACCTGGTCCAGCAGCAGCACCGGCCCATCGGAAGCGGCGATGGCATCTTCCAGCGCGACGGGTTCCAAGGGTTCGACCAGCAGCGCCACACCCTGATGCACGGCATCTTCGGTCAGGAAGGTGCCGAAGCGCTGGCGTTCAATACGCTCGGGCGGCAGACGCCAGGGCCGGTTCAGCGCGGCGCGCAGGCTTTTCTCGGCGTCTTCCGTCACCAATAGGCGGCGGGTCTTGCGCCTGGGGTTGCGAATGGCGGCAGCCACCGCGTGTTCACCGTACAGCCAAAAGGCACCCGATCCGGCGCCAGCGCCAGGGCGCGGTGGGGCGGGGGCTTCTGCCTCCGGCGGTCTCGGCCCTGCCACGCCGCGGCCACGCGGGGCTGGTGCTTCGGAGTCACGAAACGGCGGCGGCGCACCCCGGCGTCCACGCGGCGGTTCCGCAGGCTCATCAAAGCGCGGGCGGCGCGGGGATTGTGGGGCGGGGCCTTGTGGGCGGGCGCGGCCAGGGGGCCGCTTCGGGGGACGTTGCATCGCCCCCATGATGCGCCGGGCGCGTCAGAATGAAAACCTCAGGGCTTTTTCCGCCCCATCCGTTGACAGGAAACCATCAATGCGGATAGTCCGCCCGCTCCCGCCAGCCCCGGTTACGGGCGAGCGGCTATGGAGGGGTGCCCGAGTGGCTAAAGGGGACGGACTGTAAATCCGTTGGCTTGCGCCTACGTTGGTTCGAATCCAACCCCCTCCATATCAGCGCTTGTCAGCCTTGGCGTTCGTCAAGGTACGGGCAGGGGGGTTGGGAACAGCGCTTCGGCGCGGGTGTAGCTCAATGGTAGAGCCCCAGCCTTCCAAGCTGGTTGTGCGGGTTCGATTCCCGTCACCCGCTCCAGCGGGCGTGCGGGGTTGTTTCGTGAACGGTTCAATGAGGGTAGCGGGAAAAGGCCATGGCCAAGGCAAAATTTGAGCGGAACAAGCCGCATTGCAACATCGGGACGATCGGGCATGTGGACCATGGCAAGACGTCGCTGACGGCGGCGATCACCAAGGTTCTGGCGAAGGCGGGTGGGGCGACCTTCACGGCCTATGATCAGATTGAC
>JADCFR010000386.1 GCA_020249415.1 Roseomonas sp.
AGCGGGCACTTTCACCGCCGGCACGCGCCACCTGGCTTTCACGGAAGCCCTGGGCTTCCTGCACCATACGCTCAGCCTCACCGCGGGCGCGGGGAATGATGTCATTGCGGAAGCTCTCAGCCTCATTGCGCTGACGCTCACGGTCCGCATTGGCGCGCTGAACATCGCGGAAGGCATCAACCACCTGCGCTGGCGGGTCCACCTTCTGCAATTGCACCTGGGTCACCTCAATGCCGGCCTTGTATTGGTCCATGATGGCCTGGGCACCGCGGCGCACTTCCTGTTCGATCTGGGCGCGCGCTTCGGTCAGCGCGGGCTGGATCGCGGTGCGCCCGATCACTTCGCGCATCACGCTCTCAGCCGCGGTTTTCACCGTGCTTTCGGGGTTGCGCGTATTGAACAGGAATTCGCCCGCATCGCGAATGCGCCAGAACACGGCGACATCAATATCAATGATATTCTCATCGCCCGTCAGCATCAGGCTTTCTTCCAGCACATCGCGCGCGGGCAGAACCCGCCCACCGGCGATGGCCCCATCCTGAGCGCCGACAAAGCCGATATCCACGCGGTTGATGCGCGTGACCCGTGGAGTCGTGTGGCTTTCGACCGGCCAGGGCAGGCGATAATTCAAGCCGGGCTGGGTGGTATGGCTGAAAGCGCCAAAGCGCATCACCACGCCCTGCTCATCGGGCTGCACGCGATAAAAACCAGAAGCTGCCCAGCCGAGCACCAGCACAATACCAATCAGGGCGAAAAGCTTGCCGCCGCCGGCGCCGCCGCTCGGCAGCACGCGCCGGATGGCGTCCTGCGCTTGGCGGATCGCATCATCAATATCGGGGCCGCGGCCACCTTGGCCGCCGCCACCACCACCGCCACCCGAAGGGGGCTGACCCCAAGGGCCCTGAGGGCGCGGATTGCCCCAGGGGCTTTGACCGCCACTATTGTTATTCCAGGGCATGAAAGGCGTGGCCTCCAGCAGGTGAACGTCAAAAACGAAAGGCCCAAAGCTGGGCGGGATGCTTCAAGCGGGAAGCCAACCCCCATATAGAGGCGCGCGACCCTCCCGGAAAGCAGCTAACGGGGCTGTAATGCCGGGTCGGGCGGATATTGACCATGGGCAGGGGCTTTTCAAGCGATGGCGGATGATTTGGCGGCAGCGGTGACAAAAGCCCTGACGGCGGTGAAGGACCCGGCTTCCGGCCGGGATGTGGTGGGCGCGGGCATGGTGCAGGGCCTGGTGGTGCGCGATGGCATGGTCCATTTCGCCCTCCAGGTGGCCCGCGAAGCCGCCGCCGCCATGGAACCGGTGCGCGCCGCAGCCGAAGCCGCCGCCCGCGCCGTACCCGGCGTGCTTTCCGCAACCGTGGTGCTGACCGCGCATCGCGCCGAAGCCGCACCCGCCGCCCGCCCGGCTGGCCCGCGCGGCCCGGCTGGCCCCGGCCCCATGCTGCTTTCCGATGTCAGGGCGATTATCGCGGTCGCGTCTGGTAAAGGTGGCGTCGGCAAATCCACCACCGCGGTCAATCTGGCGGTCGCCTTGGCGGCCGATGGCCTCAAGGTCGGGCTACTGGATGCGGATATTTACGGGCCATCCCTGCCGCAAATGCTCGGCACCCGCGAAAGGCCGCGGTCAGAGGGGCAGCGCATCACCCCGCTCAGCCGCTGGGGGCTGAAGGCCATGTCCATCGGGTTTTTGGTCGAAGAAGAAACGCCCATGATCTGGCGCGGCCCCATGGTGATGGGCGCGCTGGAGCAAATGATGGGGCAAGTGGCCTGGGGCCCCTTGGATGTGATGATTGTGGATATGCCGCCGGGGACGGGTGATGCGCAGTTGACCATGTCTCAGCGCGTACCCTTGGCGGGGGCGGTGATTGTCTCCACGCCGCAGGATGTGGCGCTGCTGGATGCCAGGCGCGGCGTGCGGATGTTCGAGAAGGTCAATGTCCCGGTGCTGGGGCTGATCGAGAATATGTCCTTCTTCTGCTGCCCCAATTGCGGCCATCGGTCCGATATTTTCAGCCATGGCGGGGCGCGGCGGGAAGCGGAGAGGCTGGGGGTGGAATTCCTGGGCGAATTGCCGCTCAAGCTCGAAATTCGCGAATTGGCCGATGCCGGCACGCCGATTGTGATGGCGCGGCCTGATTCGGAAGAAGCGCAATCCTATCGCCGCATTGCGCGGCGCGTTTGGGAAAAGGCGGCGGCGAAGACGGATGCGGCGCCGAAGATTGTGATGGAATAAGGGTTTTCGGCGTCGTTTTTCTTCACCTTCCTTCATCAGGCTGCGCCAGGCCTTTCCTTGGTCCTGTCGTTCGAACAGCCCAGTAACGCCGATTGACTTGCGCGCCCGTTACACGCCATAAATCGCGTAACGCCGCTCATGTCCGGTCGCCCTCGAACGGGACATGATGCGATGATGCAACGGGTGGAGTTCAGTTTCAGGCCGGGAGCAATCATTATGCTGATCAACCGTCGTCATGCCCTTTTGGGCGCCGCTGCATTGGGTGCTTTGGGTATTGCCCATCCCTTGGCGGCGCAGCCCGCGCCACCGCCGCAACGTGGCGCCAATCCGCCGCGCTTTCTGCGCATCCGTCACGGCGATATGGAAGTGACAACGCTGTTGGATGGCGCCATGGCCGGCGGCAATGCCCTCATTCAGAATTTCTTCCCCGATAGCCGGCCAGAGGAAATCGTGCCGCTGCGGGCACGCGCCTTTGCCATCGATACCGGGCTGCATCAGCCTGTCGGCGCTTATCTGGTGCATACCGGACGCAATCTGGTGATGATTGATTGCGGCGGGCATTCCAGCTTCAACCCAAACACCGGCGGCACGCTGGATGCGCTGCGCGCGGCGGGCTATGCGCCGGAACAGGTGGATACGGTGTTGCTCACGCATATCCATCCCGAACATGCGCTTGGGCTTTCCTATGATGGCAGCACGCGCAATTTCCCCAATGCGGAAGTGGTGGTGACGCAGATTGACCATCAATTCTGGACCGATCCCGCCATGGAATCGCGTGTGCCGCAGGGCCAGCGCTTCATCGAAATAGGGCGGCGCGCCATCCGGCCCTATGGCGGGCGCATTCGCACGGTTGAAATGCGCCAGGATCTTGAAGTGGTACCGGGCATTTTCCTTGATCCCGCGCCAGGGCATACGCCGGGGCATGTCAGCTTCCGTCTGACCAGCCAAAATCAATCCATGCTGATCTGGGGCGATATTGCGCACCAGATCGTCATTCAATTGGCACGCCCGCGCTGGCGCGTTGGTGTGGATGTGGATGGCGCCATGGGCGTTGAATCCCGCCTGCGAACCCTGGATATGCTGGCTTCAACCGGCATGCTGATGGGCGGTGTGCATGTGCCCTGGCCAGGCTTTGGCCGCGTGATCCGTGATGGCGAGGGCTTTCTTTACGTACCACGCCCGCAACAATTTGCCTGAGGGCGTTGGGCTGCGCGGCGTGGCCTCAGATATTCCTTTGCTGCGGCCGGCATTG
>JADCFR010000387.1 GCA_020249415.1 Roseomonas sp.
AGATACGTGATGGCGCGATATTCCGGCTATCGGGATAGACCGTGAGCCGCCCAACCGTGGCGCGGCCTGGTTCGCCGGTAGCACTCACCGCATGCAAGGCAATGTCTTCAATCGCTGCAATCAGGGGTGCCGCGGCCATCATGGCATCGCGCCGCCCGGCCATGGGGGAACCGCCATGGGATTCAGCGCCTTCGATGGTGACCTCATACCAGGCTTGCGCCAGCGCATGCGTCACCACACCAATATCCTTGCCGGCATGCTCCAGCAGCGCGCCCTGTTCGATATGCAATTCGAAATAAGCAGCAAGATCAGCCAAGCCAGCGGGGTCAGCGTCTCCCTGCCAACCGATACGCGTCAGTTCATCGCCAAACGCCTTGCCGTCACTATCGCGGAGCGCCAGCACATCAGCTTCCGCAAAAATGCCCATCGCCGTGCCGCTGCCCATCATGGGGGGTGAAAAACGCGCGCCCTCCTCATTGGTCCAATTGATCAGCAACAAAGGCGCTTCGGTTTCAATCCCGGCTTCATGCACGGCGCGCAGCACTTCCAGCCCGGCCAATACGCCAAGCGGGCCGTCAAACTTGCCGCCTGTGGGTTGCGTATCCAAATGGCTGCCCATGGCAACAGGCTTGCGTGTCGGATCACGCCCATCGCGGCGCAGCATCATATTGCCGAGGCGATCCACCGAAAGCGTGCACCCAATCGCCTCCCCCCACCGGCGCAGCAAATGGCGGCCCTCGGAATCAAGGTCAGTCAGCGTCTGCCGATTGCAACCACCTTTCGGCGTGCCGCCAATCTTGGCGAGTTCCATCAGGCTATCCCAAAGCCGGGCGCCGGAAAGGGGCAGGTTCGTGGTCATGATGCTTTCTCCACCCCACACCATTCCGCCATCGTGAGTGCGATGGTGCGGGTAATGTCATGCATGGATTGCAGGCCAACACTTTCATCAATGCCATGAATATTCTCGGCATCCGGGCCGAAACACGCCACCGGCACGCCCTGATGCAGCACGAAATGCCGGCCATCGGTCAGACCGGCCGAGGGGTAATCGCGGAGCAGCCCGCCGGAGACATCGGTGAAATGCCGCTTGGCCATGCGCACAATCGGCGCCTGCATGTCAAAGACGCAGGGTTCGGCCACGAATCCCTTGAATTCCAGCTTGATCTTGGCGCCGCGGAGCTTTTCATCCGCGCCCGCTGCCGCGACCAGCTTTTCAATATCCGCCTTCACGGCCCGCGCGCTATTGCCCATCATGACACCAACGCGCAGCCCGATCCGCGCGCGCGTCGGCACGGAAGAATTCCATTCGCCGCCTTCAATCGTGCCGAGGTTCACATTCACCGGATGGTTCACACCATGGAAGGAGGCATGGATGTTTTCGGCGCGGTTCATCCGGGCCTCATATTCCTTGAAATAGCCGGCGATGGTGCCGGCCGCTTCAATGGCGTTCAGCCCGGCCTGCATATCGCGCACATGGGCCGGGCGACCGGAAACCGTGACCCAGGCCCACACCACGCCGACTTCCGCGCTATACATGGCCGGCAGGCCGGGGCCTGGTTCTGGGATGATCACCGCATCGGTTGGCGGTAGTGCCAGCATCGCAGCCAGCGCACCATTGCCGGTGCATTCTTCTTCAATCACGGAATGCATCTGCACCTGGGCCGCCGGCTGCAAACCGGCGCGCTTCAAGGCGCGAAAGGCGGTGACGTAGGATATGATGCCCGCCTTCATATCGCCGGCACCACGGCCATACATGCGGCCATCGCGAATACTGGGCTCATAAGGCGGCGTTTCCCACATATCGGCGGCCCCTTCCGGCACCATATCCACATGGCCTTGCAGGGTCAGGCTTTTTCCCCTGGCATCGCGCGGCGTGAAGACCGCGACAACATTATCGCGCCCCTCATAGGAAATCAGCGGCGGGGAAAAACCGGGATGGCCTTCAAGCGCGCTCGGCACGGTTGGAATGCGCTGAGGCGCCAGGCCAAGCCCCTCATAAATCCGCGCCATTTCATTGAGCGCCGAGGCCTCATTCCCAAGCGTTGACGGGCAGCGCACGAGGCGTGAGAGCATGGCGATGCTTTCCGCCTGCAGCTCCTCCACCGCTGCCAGAATGGCGCGCCGCGCGCCGGGGTCCAGGGGTAGTGTCAAGTTTCAATCCTTCCGTGCATGGGGCCAGAGGCTACCGACCCCAGCGGAGGCCAGCAAGCCAAGAGCCTTCGCAGCCAGGGCAAAACTGGTTAGCCTCTACCCATGAGAACCTTTGCCCATCCGGACCATGCCGGGCATCAACCGGCATTCTTTTTGATTCGCGGGCGCACGCGCGCGAATTTCGAAATCCCCGCCCGCGCGGCTACGCTTGAAGCGGCGCTGCATCGCCTTGGGCTTGCGCCAAGCACGCCGGAAGCCGTGCCGCTTGCCGCGCTGCACGCCATTCATAGCGCAGATTACCTGAATTTTCTCGCCGAAGCCGCGCGAGATTGGGCAGCACTCGCCGATGCGGGGCCAGAGGTGGTCGCGAATATGCACCCCTCGCCCGAGATGCTGGCGCAGGGTGCCGCTTGTTCGGATAGCATTGTCGCGCGTGCGGGTTGGTATATGGCTGATGCGGCCTGCCCGATTGGTCCCGGTACCTGGCAAGCGATTCAAGGCGCTGCGGCTTGCGCCTTGGCCGCCGCGCGGGAAGCGGCTGCGGGGCGGAGTGCCTATGCGCTCTGTCGTCCGCCTGGCCATCACGCTTATGCCGCGCGCGCGGGTGGGCATTGCTATGTGAACAACGCCGCGCTCGCTGCGCAGGCCTTGGTAGATGCCGGCGCCAAGCGCGTCGCGGTGCTGGATATTGATAGCCATCACGGCAATGGCACCCAGGGCATCTTCTGGGACCGCGGCGATGTGCTGACCATTTCCATCCATGGCGATCCTGATCGCTATTACCCCTGGTTCGTTGGGCGCACGCGCGAACGGGGCGCGGGCGCGGGCGATGGGCGCAATATGAATATGCCGCTTGCCATCGGCACGGGCGATGAGGGCTGGTTGGATGCCATTCGCTACGCCATGGCCGCGATCCGCGACCATAAGACGGATGCGCTGGTACTGCCGCTTGGTTTTGATGCTTCCGAACATGAACCGCTTGCCGCGCTGAAAGTGACAGCTTCTGGTTTCGCCCGCGCGGGCGCGATGATTGGGGGGCTCAAGCTGCCCACCGCCATCACGCAGGAAGGCGGCTATAATGTAGATGTGATCGGCGATTTATTGGAAGGCTTTTTGAAAGCTTGGGGAGATGCGGCATGAGTGAGGCAATCCACGCGGCGACCCTGACGCTTGATACCCATGTGGATATCAGATGGCCCGACCCGCCCGATGCCACGCAGGAAACCGATCGCTGCGTTGATTTCCCGAAAATGCAGCGCGGCGGTCTGAAGGCGGTTGTCTTCATTGCCTATACGCCACAAGGCCCGCGCGATGCCGCCGGCCATCAGGCTGCGGCTGACCGGGCAGAGGCAATGCTCCGCCATATTCGCACACGCGCGGATGGTGAGGCTCGGCGCTTTTGCGCCACTGCCGGTCAATTGGAAGCGGCGCATCAGGCGGGTGCGCTTGCGGTGCTGAGCGCAGTTGAAAACGGCAATGCCATGGGGCGCGATTTGGCGCGGCTCAAACTATGGCGTGATCTGGGCGCGATTTATCTGACGCTCACGCATGATGGCCATAATGATCTGGCCGATGCCGCGCGCCCCAAACCGGCACTTGGCGATGGTACG
>JADCFR010000388.1 GCA_020249415.1 Roseomonas sp.
CCGCGCGGCAGGGTGTGACGGAGGGGGTGAGCACCGCTCCGGCGCTGGTGGCACGCGCGGCAAAGCTTGGCGTTGATTTGCCGATTTGCGCGGCGGTGGCGGAATTGGTGCGCGGCAGGGTGACGGTGCAGGAAGCCGTGGCACGGTTGCTCGCGCGCCCGCAACGGGATGAATAGGCCGCTTTAGCCCGCCAAAGCCGCTGCCAAGGCCGGGGTGATCGGCCTTTGGCGCATCAGCGCAAGGCCGCGCTCACCATAGCCCGCGCGCAGCGTCTCATCCGCCAGCAGCGCCTGCGCCTTTTGCACCAAATCCTGATAGGGCGCGAAGCACACCCCAGCGCCCCATTCGGCATCCAGCCTGGCATCGCCGCTGCCTTCGGAAAGCACACAAAGCCCATTGGCCAAGTAATAGCTCACGCGCACTGCTTCAAAAATGCGCGCCTCATAGAAATGTATGTTCAGCATGATCTTCGCCCGGGCGATCACGCCATCGCGCTCCTGCCCGTATTTGTTGAACAACGAAACTACCCCTATGCCTGCTTGCTGCAGGCGCGCAAGCAGGCTGCGGCGCCTTTCATTCAGGCTGCCAATGAAAAGAATATCTATGTCCTTATGGTGGTGTTGCGGAATGCGCGTCAGGCCCGGATAATGGCAAAGCGGCAATAGCGCTGCCGCGCCGGTCCCCATCTGCCGCAACAGGGCAATGTTTTCCGCAGCATAATCCCATACCCTGTATCGGCCAAGCAGCGCGGCGTAGCGCTGCACCCAGGCTTCATCGCGCAGCGGCAATTGCTCAAGATTGTAAAGGATGGAATCAGCCGGCAGTGGCAGGGCATAATGCAGCAGAAGATGCGCCCCAAGAACGATATGCCGCGTGTTCGCGCGCGGTTCCGTGCTCACGCGCGCGGTGTGGCCAAGTTCCTGCAAGCCATGGCTGATGGTTTCAGCCACCTCCCGAAAGCATTCGGCATGCGTGTAATTGGGCGGCGTCACGATCAGCACGGAAAAATCCATGCTTTTCTTTTTCCATAAGCGCGCGCCGCCGCGCAATGCCCGCCACCAATGCGGCCGGTTCCGCATCCGGCCAATTCATGTATTCTGCCCCAATGCCGCGCCAGCCCGCCCGCGCATCGCGCGCCATTCTGATTACACGCCCGGAACCCGGCGCGGCGGAATCCGCGCGCGCGGTTGCCGCACTTGGTTGGGATGCGGTGCTGGCGCCCGCGCTGATCCTGACCGCCCTGCCCTTCAAGCCGCCAGCAAATTGCCAGGCGATCATCATCACCAGCCGCGCCGCCGCCCGCGCCCTGCCACCGGCCAAGCTGCCCGTGATTGCGGTGGGCGAAGCCTCAGCCGCTGAGGCCCGCGCACGCGGTTTTGCGGATGTGCGTGCCGCGGCAGGGGATGCGCAGGCACTCGCCGCGCTGATTGGCGCAACACTGAAGCCAGAAGCGGGCACGCTCTGCCTCGCCGTCGGCGAAGGCTATGCGCTTGACCTCGCCGCCGCTTTGCGCGCCAAGGGGTTTCGCGTGCTCCGCCGCGTGGTTTATGCCGCGCGGCCCAGCGCCGCATTGCCCGCAGAAGCGCGCCAAGCCATTCGGGAAGGGCGCGTCCATGCCGCGCTTTTCACCTCCCCGCGCGCCGCGCAGGAAGCGATGCGCCTGCTGCGCGATGCCGGTTTGGAAAAGGCAGTTCAGAAGATCATCGCCATCGCGCTCAGCCCGCGCATTGCCGCGCGCCTTGCCGCTCTGCCCTGGCAGGAAATCCGCACCGCAAGCCGCCCAGATCACGCTGCCTTGTTGGCATGCCTAGGCGCTGCGGATGTGCTAAGGTAACGGGCATGACTGAGACCTCCCCCGCGCCCAAGCGCCGCCTTGATCCTCTGTTGCTGCCGCTTTTTGCTGGCGGCGCGGTGCTGGTATTTGCGCTTGGCTGGCTGCTGATCACGCCGCGCCCAAGCGCCCCGCCCCTGCCCAATCTCGGCCCGCTCGAGGCGCGGCTTGCGGCGCTGGAAGCCCGCCCCGGCTTCAATGCTGCGCCTTTGGAATCCCGGATCATCGCGCTTGAAGCCCGGCCCCGCGCTGCGGCAGCACCCGATCTGGCGCCGATGGCGCAGCGGCTCGAAGCGCTGGAAGCCCGCCTTGCCGGGCTGGAAGGCAGGCCGGCGCCAAGCCTGGATGTCTCCGGCCTTGCCCCGCGCGCCTTGGCGGAAACCCTGGCGACACGGCTCGATCGCCTGACCGAGCGGCAGGATGCCATTGCCGCCCGGCTGCAAGCCGCTGATGCCGAGGCTTTGCGCCGGACCGAAGACCTGGCGCGCAGCCTGCAGGCGCGCCTGGAAGCCGCCGAAAAGCTGGAAGCCGAGCGCATCGCCGCGGCCGGCACGGCTTTGGAAGGGAGGCTCGCAGGCGCCGAATCCGCGCTTGGCGCGCGGATGCAAGCGCTGGAAGCAGCGCATGCACGCATCGCGGGGCTTGAGGCGCGGACCAATCGCGTGCAAGCCATCGCCGCGCTGCGTGCGCGGCTGGATGCCGGGCAGGCGCTTGGTCCGACCCTTGCGCCCTTCCCCAACCCGCCGGCGGCGCTGAGCCGCTTCGCCTCAGCCAGCCCGCCGACCGAAGCGGCGCTTCGTCTGGCGTTTGAAGACGCCGCCCGCGCGGCGCGTGCCGCGAGTGAACCGGCGCGCGAAGGCCAATCCATTTTGGAAAGCGCCTCTGCCCGGCTGGCGGGGCTGATCACCATCAGGCGCGGTGAGACCATCATTTGGGGCGATGAGGCCGCCGCCGCTTTGGAAGCGGCACGCCGAGCCTTGGAAGCGGGCGATCTGTCCGGCGCTTTGGGCAGGCTCTCGCCGCTGCCACCCGCAGCCCGCGCGGCGCTTGGCGCCTGGGAAGCGGAAGCGCAGGCGCTGCTCGCCGCACGCGCGGCCATTATCACCCTGGCCGGGGGCTGACGCGCCATGCGCAGGGCGCTTTTGCTACTGGCGGCGCTGATTGGTGTCGCCGCAATCACGCTTTGGCTGCTCAGGCTGGGCGGCATGGTTGAAATCCGCGCCGGTGATTTTTGGATCGGCCTGCCGGTGCCGGTGGCGGCGGCGATTTTGGCACTGGGCTTTATTCTGCTGCATGGCGGCTTGCGGCTATGGGCGTGGTCTCGCGGTATGCCGGGCAGGATGGGGCTCCGCCGCGCGGCGCGACGCCGTGCGGATGGCGATCTGGCCATCACCCGCGCGCTGATCGCGCTTGGCGCCGGCGCCGCCCCGCGCGCCCTGGAAGAAACCCGCCGCGCTCGGGCGCTTTTGGGCGATACGCCGCAAACCCTGTTGCTGGCAGCCGAGGCCGAGAAACTCGCCGGCAAGGAAGATGCAGCAGGCCTGATTTTCAAGAAATTGTCGGAAGATCCTTCGGCGCGCTTCCTCGGGCTGCGCGGCCTGCTGCGGCAAGCCATGCAGCGGGAGGATGGGCCCGAAGCCCAGCGCCTGGCGCGGGA
>JADCFR010000389.1 GCA_020249415.1 Roseomonas sp.
CGCATCGTTCTGGAAGGGCTCCAAGGCAAGCAAAATATTGAAATTATTGAAAAATAGGAACCAGAGACTTTCGCCCATGCAGTTCCCTTTCCTACGCCACCTCCCATTACGCAAACATGCTCTCAGCCCTGAGTGGGCCTGGAAATTCCCGTCTGTTCGCAAGGGTTTTGAAATTCGCGTGGCTGGTTCGGTGTCGGAATACTCCACGAAAATGTCCTCTCCGGGGCCATTTCTCTCCATAGCTGGCGACTTGAGTGATTTTTCAGCCAGATGTAAGTAATTGTAATAAATTGATAAAATTTTGCGTTCCGCTTTGGGCGTTGTAGGTTCCAATGGGGGGGCTTGGGTGACTGCGGGCAGAAAGTCGCCGGCACTCCCCACAATTCGGTCCCGAATCGGCGGGCACCCTGCCGCAAAGTGCGGGGCTGAAAGCCGGATGGAGTGAGGTCTGTTGAATGCTGCCGAGAGCTGACCCGGGTTTGCCACGCAGATTTGACCCGGGTTTTGGGGATGCGGGGTTTTTTGATCCTGTCAGGTGGGCTGTGGTTTCCTTTCGCGATGGGTCTGGGTTGCGGAGCTGTTCCTGAAGCGGAAGCTGTCGTTGCCGGTCTCCAGGATGTGGCAGTGGTGGGTGAGCCTGTCGAGCAGTGCCGTGGTCATCTTGGCATCCCCGAATATCGCTGCCCACTCACTGAAACTGAGGTTGGTGGTGATGATCACGCTTGTCTGCTCGTACAGCTTGCTGAGAAGGTGAAACAGCAGGGCACCCCCCGAGGCGCTGAACGGCAGGTATCCCAATTCGTCGAGGATCAGCAAGTCGGTATGGAGCAGACGGGCGGCAATTTGCCCGCTCCTTCCGGCGGCTTTTTCCTGCTCGAGAGCGTTGACCAGTTCCACCGTGGAGTAGAACCGCACCCGCTTTCGGTGGTGCTCGACCGCCTGGACGCCAAGCGCAGTGGCGACATGGGTCTTTCCAGTGCCTGGCCCGCCGACCAGCACGATGTTGTCGGCCTTCTCCATGAAGGCACCGGCATGCAGTTGGCGCACCAGGCCTTCGTTGATCTGGCTGCTGGCAAAATCAAAACCCGTCAGGTCTTTGTAGGTCGGGAACCGCGCGGCCTTGAGCTGATAGGCGATGGAGCGGACCTCCCGCTCGGCCAACTCGGCCTTCAGCAACTGCGACAGGATGGGGATCGCGCTCTGGAAGGCGGGCGCGCCCTGCTCGGTCAGCTCGGCTGCGGCCTGCGCCATGCCGTGCATCTTGAGGCTGCGCAGCATGATGGTGACGGCGGCAGCCGCCGGATCATGACGCATGGCGACCTCCTTGCTTTGGACGCAGGTCGTCATAGCGGGCGACGTTGGCCCTGGGCTCCTGCGCCAGCACCAGGGCCTGGGGCGCCTCGATCGGCGGGATCTGGGAGGCTGTGCCGTCGGTCAGCCGGTGCAGCAGGTTCAGGATGTGGGTCTTGGTGGACACACCGGCCTGCAGTGCCATCTCCACGGCAACCAGCACAGCCTGTTCATCGTGCTGCAGCACCAGGGACAAGATCTCCACCATCTCCCGGTCACCACCGGGCCTGCCGTGCAGTTGCCGCTGAAGCTGCCGGAATGCCTCCGGCAGTTCGGCGAAGGGCGCGCCGTTGCGTAGGGCACCGGGTTTTCGCTGGATCACGGCCAGATAGTGGCGCCAATCATAGACCGTCCGACCCTGCCCGTGATGCGACCGCTCAATGATCCGCGGGTGCTCGCAAAGGACGGCTCCCTCGGCAACGACCACGATGCGCTCGGGATAGATCCGCAGGCTGACCGGACGATTGGCGAAGGAGGCGGGCACGCTGTAGCGGTTGCGGTCGAAGTGTACGAGGCAGGTTGGTGAGACCCGCTTGGTCTCATCCACGAAGCCGTCGAAGACCCGTCTGACCGGCATGAGGCAGTCCACCTCCTGCCGCCAGACCGCGGCGACGCTGCCGGGTTCGACGCCGTGCGGGATCTCCTCCCACAAGGCGAAGCAGCGCTGCTCCAGCCAGGCGTTCAGCGCCTCCAGACTGTCGACCTCAGGCATGGGCTGCCACAGCCGGTGCCGGGTATCCTGAACGTTTTTCTCGACTTGGCCTTTCTCCCAACCCGATGCCGGATTGCAGAATTCGGGCTCGAACAGATAGTGGCTCGCCATGGCCAGGAAGCGGGCATTGACCTGCCGCTCGCGGCTCGGGCCGATGCGGTCCACGGCGGTGCGCATGTTGTCGTAGATGCCACGCTGCGGCACGCCGCCCAGCACGCGAAATCCATGGTTGTGGGCGTCGAACAGCATCTCGTGCGTCTGCAGGAGGTAGGCTCGCACCAGGAAGGCCCGACTATGGCAGAGCTTGAGGTGGGCGACCTGCAGCTTGGTGCGCTCGCCACCGATGACGGCGTGCTCCTCGCTCCAGTCAAACTGAAACGCCTCGCCCGGGCCGAAGGCCAGCGGCACGAAGACACCGCGGCCAGAGGTCTGTTGCTGGCGCAGCCAGTCATCCCGCCAGGCGCGCACAAAGGCAGCGACGCGCCGGTACGAGCCGTCATAGCCCAGCACAGCCAATTCCGCGTGGAACTGCCGGGCCGTACGTTTCTGTTTGCGCGGCCTGCGGGCATCCGTCCGCAGCCAGCCTGCCAGCCGCTCGGCAAAGGGATCGAGCTTGCTGGGGCGATCAGGCGTCCTGAAAACAGGCTCCACCGCCTCGGACCGCAGGTACTTGCGGATAGTGTTCCGCGACAGACCGGTACGGCGCGCGATCGCACGGATCGACAGGTGCTCCCGGAAATGCCAACGCCGGATAACGCTCAATAAAGCCATGTCCAACACTCCAGCTGCCCCCGCCCAAAGGGCCGAGGCTAGCGTCCAAACATGGGTCAAATCTCAGCAGCAACTTCACCCCAAACCGGGTCAATTCTCAGCGGCATTCAACAGTCATGGATGCCGGGCTGATGCGCCATGCGCGGATTTGGGTGCATCCCTTGGTGAATACGGCTTCCACCGGCCTTGCCCCGCAGGATTTGCTCGGGTTTTTGGCCGGGCTTGGGCATGAAACCCGGCTGTTGGAACTGGACGGCGCCTGATCCGCGCCAGGGTGGCTTGCTTCTGCGGCGATAGGGCGCATTTATGGGGCAGCAAGACCAGGAAGTGCCGCTATGGAAGTGATCTTCGACCCCTCTCGCCCGCCGCAGGGCCCCGCTGCCGGCGCCATCAAGGATGGCGACCAATCCACCTTCATGCAGGATGTGGTGCAGGCATCCAATGATGTGCCGGTGCTGGTGGATTTCTGGGCCACCTGGTGCGGGCCCTGCAAGCAACTGACCCCCGCGCTGGAAAAGGTGGTAACTGCCGCCGGGGGCCGTGTGCGGCTGGTGAAGATTGATATTGATAAGAATCGCGGCCTTGTGCAGCAGCTCGTGCAGATGGGCCTGCCGCTGCAATCCGTGCCCACCGTGGTTGCCTTCTGGAAGGGGCAAATCCTGGATCTGTTCCAGGGTGCGCTGCCGGAATCGGAAGTGAAGCGCTTCATTGAAGGCCTGCTCAAGCAGGCGGGCGGGCAAATGCCGACCGCCGATCTTTTGGGCGAAGCCAAGGCCGCGCTGGAAGAAGGCGATGCCACCACGGCCTTGCAACTTTTCGGCGCGCTGGCGCAGCAGGAACCGGAAAATGCCGAAGCCATGGCCGGCGTTGCGCGCTGCCTGATGGCGCTCGGGCAGGAAGAACAGGCCCTGCAGGTGATTGAAAGCGTGCCGGAAAAGCTGCGCAGCCATGCCGAGATTGCGTCCATCCGCAGCGCCCTGGAATTGGCTGCGGAAGGGCGCAAAGCGCGCGCCAAGCTGGCGGAGTTCGAAGCGCGCCTGGCCGCTGACCCCAATGACCACGCGGCGCGGATTGAACTGGCCGTGGCGCTGAACGCCATGGATAATCGTGCCGGCGCCGTGGATGCGCTGATTGAAGCCATCAAGCGCGACCGCGCCTGGAATGAGGAAGCGGCACGCAAGCAATTGCTGAAATTCTTCGAAGCCTGGGGCTTTGGGGATGAGGCCAGTGTCGCCGGGCGGCGCAAGCTTTCTTCCGTGCTGTTCCGGTAAGGCCGGCGGCACCACGCATCATGCAAGCCTTCAGCCCGCGTTTGGCAGATTTGCCGAGCGAAATCGCCGTCTTCCCCCTGACCGGGGCGCTGCTGCTGCCGCGCGGGCGCTTGCCGCTGAATATTTTTGAGCCGCGCTATTTGGCGATGACGATGGATGCTTTGGGCCGCGGCCGGCTTTTTGGCATGGTGCAGCCGGATGCGCGCGGCAAGCCAGCGGCGGAAGGGCCCGGGCTTTATCGTATCGGCTGTCTTGGGCGCATTTCATCCTTCAGCGAAACCGATGATGGACGGCTTTTGATTACACTGATCGGCGTGGCGCGGTTTCGCATTCTGGAGGAATTGCCGCTGGCCGCCGGCGGTTATCGCCGCGTGCGGGTGGATTACACGGATTTCGTGACGGATTTGCTGGAAGCCGAACCGCCGCCGCTGGATCGCCCGGCTTTGCTTGGCGCGCTCAAGCCCTATTTCCTGGCGCGCGGGATTGAAGCGAATTGGGATGCGGTGGAACAAACCCCGGATGCGCTGCTGGTGACGATGCTATCCATGGTCTGCCCCTTTGATCCGCCGGAAAAACAGGCGCTGCTGGAAGCGGCCGAGGGGCCGGAACGCGCCGAAATGCTGGTCGCGCTGCTGCGCATGGGGGCGGCGGCCAATATGCCGAACCCCGGCAGCCTGAGCTGAAGAAGGGAATCCTTGCATGACCGAACCGCAACCGAAGGGCGGCGCCTTGGATCCGAAGCTGCTCGAAATCCTGGTCTGCCCCGTCACCAAAAAGCCGCTGCGCTATGATCGCGACCGGGGCGAATTGATCAGCGACGCGGCGGGGCTTGCCTATCCGGTGCGTGATGGCATTCCTATCATGCTGCCGGATGAGGCGCGCAAACTGGACGCATGAGCGCGCCCACTGAAATCCGCCTGCGCAAGGCGGAAAAAATCCTGGAGATTGCCTTTGCCGATGGCGCGCGTTTCGCGCTGCCAGCCGAATATTTACGCGTGGAAAGCCCGAGTGCCGAAGTGCAAGGCCATGGGCCGGGGCAGAAGGTGATTGTGGCCGGGCGGCGGCATGTTGGCATTATCGGGCTGGAACCGGTGGGGCATTATGCGCTCAGGATCAGCTTCGATGATTTGCATGATACGGGGATTTTTACCTGGGAATATCTGCGCCGTTTGGGCGAGGAACAGGAAAGCCGCTGGGCGGAATATCTGGCGGCGCTGGCATCGCGGGGATTGAGCCGCGAACCGGCCCGGCGTGCGGGTGGGGTTTGATCCTGATCATGGCGGGATGCGCGAGGCCATTGTAGCCCTTCACCGTTTTCGTGAAGGAATGCACCATGGACCGCACCCGTTATGATCGCCTTGCCATCCTGTTTCATTGGGTCATGGCGGCGCTGATTTTCTATACCGCAGCCGCGATTCTGATTGCGGATGACCTGCCGCGCGGTGCCTTCCGCGACCTCGTTAAAACCACGCATAACAGCGTGGGCGCGCTGGTGCTGCTGCTGCTCGTGTTGCGCATTCTCTGGCGCATGGTCAGCACCGCACCGGCGCTGCCGTCTGGCATGACAGTGCGGCAGCAGCGCCTGGCGAAGCTGGCGCATTTCGGGCTTTATGGGCTGATGGCGGCCGTGCCGCTGCTGGGTCTGGCGACGCTTTTCCTGCGCGGGCGGGGGCTGGAATTCGGCTTCTTCAGCATTGCTTCACCGCTCGCGGCCAATCGCACCCTGTCGCGCGCCATCAAGGAAGTGCATGAATTGGCGGCCTATGCGCTGCTCGCGCTGGTTGCCTTTCACATCGCGGCGGCACTTTGGCACCAATTCATCAAGCGCGATGGTCTGATGGGGCGGATGAGTTTCAGCCGCCCTTCGCCAGCCGGTCAAACGCCTTGAGCCGCGCAATCAGCGCCGGCATCTCCCGCAGCGGAATCATATTCGGCCCATCGGATGGCGCGTGATCCGGGTCCGCATGGGTTTCGATGAACACCGCGGCCACCCCCACCGCCACGGCAGCGCGCGCCAGCACCGGCGCAAACTCACGCTGCCCGCCGCTGGAGGTGCCCTGCCCGCCCGGCTGCTGCACGGAATGCGTCGCGTCAAACACTACCGGATAGCCAGTCTCCGCCATGATCGGCAAAGCCCGCATGTCGGACACCAGCGTATTATAGCCAAAGGAAGCGCCGCGTTCGCAGAGCAGGACATTGTGATTGCCCGTGCTCGCGATTTTCGCCGCAACATTCTTCATATCCCAGGGGGCGAGGAACTGGCCCTTTTTCACATTGATCACGCGCCCTGTGGCGCCCGCGGCCAGCAGCAAATCCGTCTGCCGGCACAAAAAGGCCGGGATTTGCAGCACATCCACTGCCTCCGCGCTTGGTGCGCATTGCTCCGGCGCATGCACATCGGTCAGCACTGGCAGCCCGGTTGCCTCCCGCACCTCGGCCAGAATGGAGAGGCCTTCTGCCATGCCAATGCCGCGCGCGGCGGAAACGCTGGTACGATTGGCCTTGTCGAAGGAAGATTTATAGATCAGCGGCACACTGGCGGATGCGGCGATTTCCTTGAGTGCCGCGGCGGTTTCCAGGGCATGGGCGCGGCTTTCGATCTGACAGGGGCCGCAAATAAAGACCAAGGGCAGATCATTGCCGAAGGTCACATTGCCCGCCTTCACATGGCGCATCATACCAG
>JADCFR010000039.1 GCA_020249415.1 Roseomonas sp.
GGGATAGGTCAGCATGAATCGCACCACTAGCTGATCACCAGGCTGACCAAAACCGCCAATTGCACCCGATCACCCGTGGCCAGGGTATCGGCTGTCATACCGAAAGCCGCACGGCTGATCTCGCCACGCGCGGTGCAATCCACAATCTCGGCCCCTGTTGCGGGATCGCGCCGGCGCCGGGCAAGCTTCGCTTGTAAGGTGAAGGGCTGGGTCACCCCGCGCAATTCCAATGGCCCCGCCAGATCGAAGGCCTCAATCCGCCCGCCCGGTCTGGCGCTGCCGGAAAACCGCGCCATCGGCCAGCGTTCAGCATCGAAATAGGCAGGCGAGCGCAACAAATCCGCCGCCCCCGGATAGGCATGGGCGATGGACCCGGTTTCCACCTGCACCGCGACACGCGCTGTCTCGGGCCTTGCGGGGTCGAGCGACAATTCGCAGGCAAAGCGCGAAAACTGCCCGGTCGAGGTCAGCACCTGCAAGTGCCGCGCGGTGAATTCCAGCCTCCCCTGGGTATGGTCAAAGCGAAAAATGCGCGCCGCCTGGGCTGGACGGGCGGCAAGGCCCATCAGCGGCAGCACCACGCCAGCCAAGGCACGACGGGGGATGAGCAGGGGTTTTGGTTGCATCGGCATGTGTCCTGATCCTAGTCATTATATGGGAAGCGCTCCATCTTTTTCTCGGCCCTTGCCTTTTGGCGGCATTGGCGCTAGGGAGATCGAAATTACACCATCCGAGTTTACGGGGGGTGGCCTTGCAAGAGGCCGCCTTTTTTGTTTTTGCAGCCTGATCTGCCACATCACGAAGGGCTTGAAGCCCGCATCGCGGAAGCGATCCTGCCCAGCCTGACGCAGCTTGGCTATGAATTGGTGCGCGTGCAGGTTTCCGGCAAGGAACGCCCCGTGGTGCAGATCATGGCGGACCGCGCCGATGAAGCGCCCTTCACCGTGGATGATTGCGAAACCATCAGCCATGCCGTGGGCGCCGTGTTGGATGTGGCGGACCCGATCAGGGGTGAGTGGATGTTGGAAGTCTCCTCCGCCGGGATTGATCGCCCGCTGACGCGCACCAAGGATTGGAACCGCTTCGCCGGCCATGTCGCGACGGTGGAGCTTTCCATCCCCATGGATGGCCGCAAGCGTTTCCGTGGCATCGCCCTTGGCGCGGATGACGCCGAAGCACGGCTCAAGCTTGATGATGGCAGCGAAATTACCCTGCCGCGCAGCAATATCCGCCGCGCCAAGCTGGTGCTGACCGATGAATTGATCGCGGCGACGGCGAAAGCCGCCGCCCCAACCAGTATGACCCATTGAGGAGAATGCGCCATGGCCATTGATATCGCCATTGCCCGTCCGGAATTGCTGCAAGTGGCCGATGCCGTCGCGCGCGAGAAAATGATCGAGCGTGAGGAAGTGCTGGAAGCCATGGAACAGGCGATCCAGAAAGCCGGCCGCGCCAAATACGGGCTTGAGAAGGATATCCGCGCCACCATTGACCGCAAGGATGGCCGCGTGAAGCTGGAACGCTTCACCGAAGTGGTGGAAGCCGAACCGGTCGAGAACGAGGCCACGCAAATCCCCTTGCGCATCGCGCAAAAGATCAAGCCCGGCATTCAGCTTGGTGAATTCATCGTGGACCCGCTGCCGCCGATTGATTTTGGCCGCATCGCCGCACAGACCGCAAAGCAGGTGATTGTGCAGCGCGTGCGTGAAGTGGAACGCCGCAAGCAATTCGAAGAATATAAGGACCGCGTTGGCGAAATCATCAATGGCACCGTCAAGCGCACCGAATACGGCAATCTGATGGTGGATCTGGGTCGCGCTGAAGCGCTGCTCCGCCGTGATGAGACCATTCCGCGCGAAGCCTTCCGCAATGGCGATCGCGTGCGCGCCTATATCTATGACGTGCGGGAAGAACCGCGTGGGCCGCAGATTTTCCTCTCGCGCACCCATCCGGGGTTTCTGGCGAAGCTCTTCGCGCAGGAAGTGCCGGAGATTTATGATGGTATCACCGAAATCAAGGCGGTGGCGCGTGATCCCGGCAGCCGCGCCAAGATGGCGGTGATCAGCCGCGACAGCTCGATTGACCCCGTGGGCGCCTGCGTCGGGATGCGCGGGTCGCGCGTGCAGGCGGTGGTTGCTGAATTGCAAGGTGAAAAGATTGATATCATCCCCTGGTCGCAGGATCAGGCGACCTTCATCGTGAATGCACTCGCACCCGCTGAAGTCAGCAAGGTGGTGTTGGATGATGAAGGGCGCCGCGTGGAAGTGGTGGTGCCGGATGATCAGCTCAGCCTCGCCATCGGGCGTCGCGGGCAGAATGTGCGCCTCGCATCGCAGCTTACGCGCTATGATGTGGATATCCTGACGGAAGCCGAGGAAAGCGAACGCCGCCAGGAAGAATTCCGCCGCCGCACCGGGCTCTTTGTGGAAGCGCTGGATGTGGATGATGTGATCGCGGGGCTTTTGGTGCAGGAAGGCTTCGGTTCCATCGAAGACATTGTCCAGGCGCCGGATGAGGAATTGGCCGAAATCGAAGGCTTTGATGAAAGTGTCGCCGCCGAATTGAAGCGCCGCGCCGAAGCCTTCATCGAAAAGCGCGATGCCGAAATGGATGAAAAACGCCGTGACCTTGGCGTGGATGACGTGCTGATCGACGTGGGTGGCTTCACGCCGGCCATGATGGTGACGCTCGGCGAAAAGGGCGTGAAGACGCTTGAAGACCTGGCTGATCTTGCTGGCGATGAATTGGTGGAAATCCTCGGCGCCGAAGCGGTGGATGAGGAAACGGCCAATGCCATCGTGATGGAAGCGCGTCGTCGTGCCGGCTGGCTCGGCGATGAGGCATGAGGCACGGCCCTGAGCGAAGCCGCTGCCCTGCCGGAGGAAGATGAGCCCGAAAAGGGCCCGCTTCGCCGTTGCATTGTTACGCGCGACAGCCTGCCCAAGGCGGAGATGATCCGTTTTGTGCTGGGGCCGGGGCGGGAAATCGTCCCGGATTTGGCCGAAAGACTGCCGGGGCGGGGGATGTGGTTGAGCGCGCGGGGCGATGTGCTAGAAGGCGCCATCAGTCGCGGGGCCTTTACGCGCGCAGCACGCGGGCCTGTGGTGGTGCAGCCTGGCTTGGCGGCGCTGCTGCAACAGGGGCTGCGTGCCAGGATTGCCGATCTGCTGGGGCTTGCGCGCCGGGCGGGTCAGGCGGTGGCGGGTTGGCAGGCGGTGCGGGAATGGCGCGCCGCGGATCGAATTGCCTTGCTGGTGCAGGCCAAGGATGGCAGCCCAGCAGAGCGTGAACGCCTCTCTGGCGGCGGTATGGCGGCGATTGCGCCGCTTTCCGCCGCTGAATTGGGGCGGGTTTTTGGGCGTGACCACATTGTTCATGTGGCGGTTGCGCCGGGCCGTTTGGCGGAAGCCATTCGGTCTGAGGCGGGCAGGCTTTCTGGCCTTTCCCCGCAAGATGGTGTCTAAATCCTCAGGCTGGCCGGGTATGCGGCGGCTCAATGTGTATCAGATGATCGGGTTCAAAGCGGCGAATGAGTGACCAGAACGAGCAGGACGCGGGTAAAAGCAGGCTGAGCCTTCGGCCCGGCGGACGCCTCGAGCTTGGCAAGACGGTGGATGCGGGCAGCGTCCGCCAATCCTTCAGCCATGGCCGATCGAAGACCGTACAGGTCGAGGTCGTCAAAAAGCGCGCAGCACCGCCAAGCCCGGTGCGGCCTGGCATTGGCGTGCCCGCCGCGCGTGCGCTTGGCCCGGCCCCGGCAGCCCCTGCTGCTGCGCCAACGCCTGCACCCATCGCCAAGGCGCCTGCCGCGCCGGCGCCAACACCCGCGGCACCCCCCCCGGCCCCACCGACGGCAAGCCCTGCGGTGGTAGCGCCCGCGGAAGTGCCCCCCCCACCAGCCGCCGCGCCCGTCGTGGAGGCGCCGGCGCCGGCGCCAGTGGCCGCCGCGCCCGGACCTGCACCAACCGCGCCGCTTTCTCCCGCTCCGGCTGCCGTGGCAACCTCAGCGCCGCCTTCTGCCCGCGTGCCGATGGCACCCCCTCCCGCGGCCCGCGCGGGTGCCGCGCCTGGGCGTCCCGGTGCCGGTGGCCGCCAGGGTTCGGGTGGCCAAGCCGCCCGGACCACCAGCACTGGCCGGCCCTTGACCCAGGCGGAACTCGCCATGCGTCAAAGGGTGCTGGAAGAAAACCGCCGCAACGAAGCGCAGCGCCAGCGGGAAGACCGTGAACGTCAGGCGCTCATGGTGCGCTCGGCCGCCGAAGAAGCCGCGCGCCGCGTGGAAGAAGAAGCCCGCGCCAAGGAAGAAGCCGCCCGCCGTGCAGAGCAGGAAGCCCGCGCCGCTCAAGAGGCGGCACGTCGCCCTGCGCCCCCGCCGCAAGCCGCAGCACCCGCCGCTGCCCCAGCTCGCGGCCCCGCCGGTGCGCCGGCGCGGAAGCCAACCGCGCCTTCAGAACCGCCGGTCAAGCTCACGCTGAAGGCGCGTGCGCCATCCGATGATGATGAGGATGGGCCGCGCCGCCCGGCGCTGCGCCGTCCCGGTGCGGCACCTGGACCGGCAAAGCGGCTGGCGCCCGCGCCGGTCAAGAAATCGCCGCCCGGCGCAGACCGCCGCCGCGAAGGCCGCATTGACGTGGCGGCCGCGCTGGAAGGTGAGGATGAACGGACGCGGTCCATCGCCTCTGTCCGGCGGGCGCGTGAACGTGAAAGGCGCCAGCAGGAATTGGCGCGGCTGCGCTCCGGTGCGGAACGCGTGGTGCGCGAAGTGGTGGTGCCGGAAAGCATCACCGTGCAGGAATTGGCCAATCGCATGGCCGCGCGCGGCGGGGAGGTGGTGAAGACCCTGTTCCGCATGGGCGTGATGGCCACACTCACGCAAAGCATTGATGCCGATACGGCCGAGCTGGTGGTGCAGGAATTCGGCCATCGCGTGAAGCGCGTCAGTGAATCCGATGTTGAAATGGGCCTGGAAGGCGCTGAGGATACGGATACGGAATTGCTGCCGCGTCCGCCCGTTGTCACCATCATGGGCCATGTCGATCACGGTAAAACGAGCCTATTGGACGCTTTGCGTAAAACCGATGTGGTCGCGCATGAAGCGGGCGGGATCACGCAGCATATCGGCGCCTATCAAATCACGGTGCCAGCCGGTGACCGCGTCACCTTCATTGACACGCCTGGCCATGAAGCCTTCACCGCCATGCGCGCGCGTGGCGCATCGGTGACGGATATGGTGGTGCTGGTGGTGGCCGCCGATGATGGCGTGATGCCGCAAACCGTGGAAGCCATTCGCCATGCGCGCGCGGCCAAGGTACCGCTGATTGTCGCTGTCAACAAAATTGACAAGCCCGGCGTGAAGCCCGAACGCGTGAAGCAGGAATTGCTGCAACACGAAATCGTGGTGGAAAGCCTGGGTGGTGAAACCCAGGAAATCGAGGTCTCAGCCACCCAGAAGATCAATCTGGACAAGCTGCTGGAAGCGATTTCGCTGCAAGCGGAAATCCTTGACCTGCGCGCCAATCCTGACCGCGCGGCGGAAGGCACCGTGATTGAAAGCAAGCTCGACCGCGGGCGTGGTCCGGTGGCGACCGTGCTGGTGCAAAAGGGCACGCTGAAGCAAGGCGATATTGTCGTGGCCGGCGCCGAATGGGGCCGCGTGCGCGCCATGTTGGATGACAAGGGCCGCCAATTGAAGGATGCCGGGCCGGCTTTGCCGGTTGAAATCCTCGGCCTTTCCGGCGTGCCGACGGCGGGTGAGAATTTCATCGCGGTCGAAAACGAAGCGCGCGCACGGGAGATTTCCGAATTCCGTCAGCGCAAGCTGCGCGAAAAGGCCACGGCCACATCCGGCGCTGGCCGTGGCAGCCTGACCGATATGCTGGCCCGCATCCAGGCGGGTGAGCAGAAGGAAGTCGCTGTTGTCGTCAAGGCCGATGTGCAGGGCAGTTCTGAAGCCATTGGTGTCACACTCGGCAAGCTGGGCAATGAGGAAGTGCGCGTGCGTGTGCTGCATAGCGCGGTGGGTCAGATCACCGAATCCGATATCCAGCTTGCCAAGGCATCTGATGCGGTGATCGTTGCCTTCAATGTGCGCGCCACATCGCAAGCGCGGGATCTGGCGCAGCGTGAAGGGGTGGAAATTCGTTACTACTCCATCATCTACGAAGTCGCGGATGACATTGAAAAGCTGGTCAAGGGCAAGTTGGCCCCGGTGCAGCGCGAAAAATTCCTGGGCTATGCGCAAATTTTGCAGGTCTTCGAAGTCAAGCGCATCGGCAAGGTGGCCGGCTGCCGCATCACCGAAGGCCAGGTCAAGCGCGGTGCCGGGGTGCGGTTGCTGCGCGATGGCGTCGTGATCCATCAGGGCGAATTATCCACGCTGCGGCGCTTCAAGGATGATGTGCGCGAAGTGGGCAATGGCCTGGAATGCGGCATGTCCTTCGCCAATTACGATGACATCCGCGTTGGCGATCAGATCGAATGCTATGAGACGGAGACGGTAGCGGGCTGAGCCAAGGCCGCGACCGCCCCGCCTTTCTGGCAAGCCTGGGCTAAGCGGCCCGGGCAGGGAAACATTCATGAGCAAGCATCAGCATCACGGCCGGGCGGAAGGCCCTTCCCAGCGGCAATTGCGCGTGGCGGAAGAAGTGCGCCATGCGCTTTCCGCCGTTTTTGCGCGTGAGGAATTTCGCGACCCCGCCTTGCAGGGCCTGCATGTCACGGTCACGGAAGTGCGCGCCTCCCCGGATTTGAAGCACATGACCGCTTTTGTTGCGGCCCTTGGGCGGGAAATCACCAAGGAAGAGCTGGCGGGCCTCAGGCGCGTGAGTTCCTTCCTGCGGCGGGAGGTTTCCCATAGCGTGCGGCTGAAATTCGCGCCTGATCTGCATTTCCAGCCCGACACGGCCTTGGATTACGCGATGCATATTGATGAAGTGATGCGCCGGCCTGAAGTGCAACGCGATTTGCAAGCCAAGCCCGAAGGGGAAGACAAGCCATGAGCGAGGCTCGCGAAAGGCGCCCCGGCCCGCCGCGCGGCAAGCATCGCCAGCACAAGAAGCCGAAAGGTATGCCGCTGGATGGTTGGCTGATCATTGACAAGCCAACCGGGGTGGGTTCGACGGATGTAGTGACGCTGTGCAAGCGTGGCTTCAATGCGCAGAAATGCGGCCATGGCGGCACGCTGGATCCGCTGGCGACCGGCGTGCTGCCGATTGCCTTTGGTGCGGCGACCA
>JADCFR010000390.1 GCA_020249415.1 Roseomonas sp.
ACGGAGGAGAAAAACGCGAACCAAAACACAATGGCAACACCGCTTTCGCCGGCCTCACCCATTTTGCGGATGGTGATCATCGCCAAAGCCCAGGCCAAGGCGCCCACAAGACAAAGGCCGAGTGCCAGCCATTGTGTATCCGTTGTGCCCTGTTCGGGGCGCACCATCAGTAGCACGCCGCAAAAGCCAACCAGCACCGCAAGCCAGCGGCGCCAGCCAACCTTTTCGCCCAGAATCGGAATGGCAAGCAGGGTCAGGAACAGTGGCATGGTGAAGCCAAGCGCCGTCACAGTCACCAACGGCAAATGGACATAGCCGTAAAAGGACCCGACCATCCCAGCCATGCCGAAAATCATGCGCAGCAAATGGCTGCCAGGGTTGCGCATGCGCAGCGCCGCCAGGCCGCCAGCGCTGATAATCACAGGCAAAAGCGGGATCAGCGCAAAAAAATTGCGGAAGAAAATCACCTCGGCGACTGGAATACCCGTGCCGATGGTTTTGGCAAAGGCCGCCGAGATGGAAAAGCTCGCCGCGGCCAGAATCACCAGAATGACGCCACGGCGGCGCGCACGCCGGGTCCGGGCGGGATCTTGGGCAGGGGAATCGTTTTGCTTCATGCGACTGGCGGCGCAAACCTAACCCGAAACCCGCCTGAGGGGCAGAGGTTTTGTTCTGCCGCTTTCTGGCCTAGCCTATGCAATCAACGTGACGCTCAGGAAACGCATGACTGATTTGATCTTTCGCGACGATGCCTATGCTGCCGAGATCAGCGCCAAGGTGCTGGCCGTCTCGGCCGAGGCGATCATCACGGACCGGACGAATTTCTACGCCCAGGCGGGCGGTCAGCCCGGTGATACCGGCGTGCTGCGCTGGCCGGGTGGCGAGGCGCGGATCGCCAATACCATCAAAGGGCCTGAAGATAGCGTGCTGCATGTGCCGGAAGCCGGCGCTGCCTTGCCGGAAGTGGGGGCAGAAATCACGCTCGCGCTTGATTGGCCGCGACGCTTTCGCCTGATGCGTATGCACACAACGCTCCATTTGCTCTGCAGCCTGATCCCCGGCGCGGGTGTCACGGGCGGGCAGATCGGGCTTGAGAAATCGCGCCTTGATTTTGATTTGCCCGAGCCACCCACCAAGGAAAGCCTGAGCGAAGGACTGAACGCGCTGATCGCCGCCAATCACCCCATTACGCAGGCATGGATCACCGAGGCAGAACTGGATGCCAATCCCGGCCTGGTGCGCACGCTTTCCGTGCAGCCGCCGCGCGGTGCTGGGCGTATTCGCCTGGTGCGTATTGGCAGCGCTGATGCGCCGATTGATCTGCAGCCCTGCGGCGGAACCCATGTGCGGCACACCGGCGAGATCGGGCGCGTGGAGGTCACGAAAATCGAAAACAAGGGCAGGCAGAATCGCCGCGTTTCCCTGGTGCTGGTGGAGGATTGATCCATGCATGATCTGGTTTCAACCGAATGGCTGGCCAAGGCACTTGGCGCGCCCGATCTGATGGTATTTGACGCCACCAAGTATCTGCCGAATGAGCCCTTTGACGGCATGACCAAGTATCGCGAAGCGCATATCCCTGGTGCGCGTTTTTTCGATATTGATGTGGTGGCTGATCCCGACACCAATCTGCCGCATATGGCACCAACGGCTGGCCGTTTCGCGCGGCTCATGGGTGACATGGGCATCAGCAATGCAACCCGTGTGATTTTTTATGATCAGAAAGGGCTGCAATCCTCGGCGCGCGGCTGGTGGCTCATGAAGCTATTTGGTCATGAGAAAGCGGCGGTGCTGGATGGTGGCTTACCGAAATGGCTGGCCGAGGGACGCGCCACCGAAAGCGGTGATGCGAAGCCAGCCGCCCCCAGCAGCTACACGCCGGATTTCCGCGCTGATCTGGTGAAAGGCATTGGCGATGTGAAGCGCATCATCGCGCAAGGCAATGCGCTGATTCTGGATGCGCGCGCCAAAGGCCGCTTTGATGGCACCGCACCGGAACCGCGCCCTGGCCTGCCTTCCGGCCATATGCCAGGGGCGAAAAGCGTGCCCTTCAATGAATTGCTCAATGCTGATTTCACCATGAAAGATGCCGCGGCGCTGCGCGCGCGTTTTGCCGCGGCGGGTGCGGATGGCAGCAAGCCTGTCGTTACCAGCTGCGGCACGGGCGTTACAGCCTGCATCCTCGCGCTCGGCATGAAACAGGCCGGGCTTGGTGATGCCGCGATTTATGATGGTTCCTGGACCGAATGGGCCGGCAGGCCCGAAACCCAAAAGGAAAAGAGTAGCTGATATGGCCGACAAGAACACAACGCATGGGCAAGGCTTCGCCACGCGCATGTCTCATGCCGGGCGCGCGGGAACGCGTGTGCATGGCTTCGTCAATCCCGCCGTGCATCGTGGGTCCACCGTGCTGCACCCGAATTCCGAATCACGCCGCGCCTTCCAGAAGGATAAATGGAACCGGGTGATGACCTACGGCACCGCTGGCGGTCCCACACAATATGCGCTGGAAGATGTGGTGGCGGAGATTGAAGGCGGCACGCGCTGCGTGCTGGTCGGCACTGGCCTGGCCGCCGTGACGGTGCCGCTGATGGCGTATTTGAAGACCGGCGATCATTGCCTGATGCCTGATTCCGCCTATGGCCCCGCGCGCAATGTTTGCAATGGGCTGCTCAAGGATTGGGGGATTGAGACCACCTATTACGATCCGCTGATTGATGAGGCCGGCATTCGCGCGCTGATCCGCCCGAATACCAAGGTTGTTTACACCGAAAGCCCCGGCAGCCACACCTTCGAAGTGCAGGATGTGCCGGCCATTGCGCGCGCGGCGCATGCGGCAGGCTGCGTGGTGATGATGGACAATACCTGGGGCATTCATCACTTCATGCCCTTCCAGCATGGCGTGGATGTTTCGATCCAGGCGCTGACAAAATATGTCGGCGGGCATTCGGATGTGCTGCTGGGTTCCATCACCGTGAATAGCGAAAAGGATTATGAGATTGTGCGCGGCGCGGCCTCCCAAATGGGGCATTTCGCCGCGCCCGATGATTGCTGGCTTGCATTGCGTGGCGCGCGCACCATGCCCATTCGCCTAAAGCAGCAGGAAAAAAGCGGGCTTGAAGTGGCGCGCTGGTTTGAAAACCGGCCAGAGGTGCTGACCGTGCTGCACCCTGCCCTGCCATCGCACCCACAACATGCCTTGTGGAAGCGCGACTTTACCGGCGCTTGCAGCCTATTCGGAG
>JADCFR010000391.1 GCA_020249415.1 Roseomonas sp.
CACCATTCTCATTCCGTGATGAATAAGGCTGGGCCGTGGTGGTATTCCATCAGGGCCCAGCCCAAAGCACCCATTACCCAAAACGCACCGCCAACAATTTATCCTGCGGGCGAACGTAATACACATAGCGGTAGGCTTCCCGCATGCCGAGGCTTTGTTGCGCCGCGCAGGAAGCCTGATTGCTCGCCGCCACTTGTGCCCAGATCCAGCGCGCCCCTTGCGCTTGGGCCCAATGCCCCGCGGCGCGGGTGATACGGGCCGAAAGGCCGCGGCGGCGAGCCTCTGGCACCACAGCCAGATCGAAAAACCCGGCCAGTTCGCCATCCGCCACCGCAGACATACAAGCAACCGGCTTGCCACCCTCATGCAAAACCAGCCAGGCTGCGGGCACCATCATCATGCCAACCGCACGCTCTTTCTCCGCGCGCCGCGCTGGCACTTGATGCTCGGCCGTTGCGGTCACCGCCATCCAATCCCCGTCAGGCGTAGGCAATACGCTCACATCAGCATCAGCACGCGCGATATCTTCGGCTGGCACGACAAAAATGATCGTCTCATCCTTTGTCATATAGCCCCGCGCTGAGAGTATCTGCCCCAAGCCTGGCGGGTCGAGTGGCGTGGACCGAAACCGCACCGGCAAACCCTGCGCCTCATACCTGGCTTCAATCCGCGCAATACGCTCCACCAGATCGGGATCATCCATGGGCCACAGAGAGCTCGCCGCATTGGCACGCCCCGTGCCGCCCAAAAAGCTCCGCGCCACAAAACTACCATCGAACGCAACACGCTGTGCCGGCACCGCAGTCAGGCAGGCGCGTTCCAGCGCCGCAACATCCGGTATTTTATGAGCCACCGTCGTTACACCTTGCCGATCACACCAGCGGCAGGGTCTTCGGGTGCTGGTGCGGCCTTTGCTTCGCGCCGACGGGCATGCCAGGCTTCCATCAATTGCAGTACCGTGGCTGCGGTTTCTTCAATGCTGCGTCGTGTTACATCAATCACCGGCCACCCCTGTGAGGTGCAAAGCCGCCGCGCGGCGATGATTTCAGCCTTCACCGCCTCGGGATCAATATATTCGGTGGTATCGTGCCGCACGCCTTGGCCACCAATGATCTTCAAACGGTGCCGGCGAATATCAATCAGCGCATTCGCTTCGATATAAAGCCCCACCACCGGGCAGGGCGGATCATTCAGAATCTCAGGCAGTGTCGCCCCCGGCACAATTGGCACATTGGCTGCCTTGATGCCACGATTGGCCAAGTAAAAGCAGGTCGGTGTCTTGCTGCTGCGCGATACACCCACCAGCACCACATCGGCATTGCGAATGCCCACCGTCCCTTGCCCATCATCATGCGACAGCACGTAATGCATGGCATCAATCCGCCGGAAGTAATCTGCATCCATCACATGTTGCGCGGCGCGTTTTTCGCGCGCCCTGACGCCGGTTGCCTCCTGCAAAAGCATCATCACCGGATCAAGCGGCGATAGACACGGCACGCCCATACGTTGGCAGGCTTCTTCCAAAACATGCCGCAGGCTAGAATCCACCAGCGTATAGAGCACCGGCCCGGGTTCTTGCTGAATACCTTCCAGCACACGGTCCAACTGCAGGCGAGACCGGATCAGGCTCCAGCGATGATCCACCACATGATGATCATCAAATCGTGCCAGCGTCGCGCGTGCGATGGAATGCAGCGTCTCACCAGTTGAATCGGATACCAGGTGCAGATCAATTTGCCTGTGGGCCATGGCGGGAGAATTCCGTGAATCAATGTGGATAACGGGGGTGGATTCCAGCACCAGTCCCGCCCTGACCTATAATGGGGACATAACCCAGCCTCAGCGCAAGCCTGAATGATTTTTTCATGGCCTGCCCCAGTACAAGCGCAACTCGCTTCCCACGCGATAACAGCAACAAGCCATTTGATGTTTGGCGCGGGACAAGACTGTGGATGGAATTGGGAACACTTGTCTCCCCATTATCCACAGGCCCTACAAACACTCTCATCTTTCAGAATCTTAGATTCAATGCTTAGCTTGGTTTCATGAAAACGGAAGCCGAGCCCAGCCGGGCCAAACCCTTTTTGCGCGTCCTGGCCGGGGAACCTGTCTGGCCGCCGCCCGTATGGCTCATGCGGCAGGCTGGACGCTATCTGCCGGAATACCGCGCCACACGCGCCAAGGCTGGGGATTTCATCTCGCTCTGCACCACGCCCGATTTGGCGGCCGAGGTCACGCTGCAGCCCATCCGCCGCTATGGCATGGATGCCGCCATTTTGTTTTCGGATATTCTGATGGTGCCCTGGGCCCTGGGCCAGGGCTTGCGCTTCGCTGAAGGCGAAGGGCCGCTGCTTGACCCCATTCGCTCGCCTGAGGGTATTGCTGCGCTCAATTTGGATGGCCTGCTGGCGAAAGCCGCGCCGATTTTCGAGACTGTCCGGCTCACCCGGGCAGGGCTTGACGAACATCACCCGCAAACCGCGCTGATCGGCTTCGCCGGATCGCCCTTCACCGTCGCCTGCTACATGGTGGAAGGCCGCGGCAGCAAGGATTTTGCCGCAACGCGCGGCATGGCCTTCAGTGACCCCAATAGCTTCGGCCGCCTGATCCGTATTTTGCAGGATGCCACCACCGAATATCTCGTGGCCCAGGTCGAAGCGGGCGCAGAAGCGCTGATGCTGTTCGATACCTGGGCGGGCCTGCTGCCGCCGAGCCAATTCCGCCGCTGGGTCATCGAACCCTCAGCCGCCATTGCGCGCGCCGTCCGCAAGCGTTGCCCCACCACCCCTATCATCGGTTTCCCCCGCCTGGCAGGCCCGATGCTGCCTGACTATGCCAGCCGCGCCGCAGTGGATGCGGTTGCCATGGATACCAGCATGGACCCGCGCTGGGCCGCACAGGCGGTGCCCGCCAACATGCCGCTGCAAGGCAATCTCGATCCGCTGGCTTTGGTCGCGGGCGGCGCCGCCTTGGAAGCCGAGGCGCGCAGCATCCTCGCCGCCATGCGCGGCCGGCCTTTCATCTTCAATCTGGGCCATGGCATCATCCCGCCAACACCGCCCGAGCATGTTGCGCAGCTGATGCGCATCATCCGCAGCGGGTAAAAAAATTCAGCCCATTTCTTCAGGTGCGAAGGGCGGCTTCAGCCAAATCGCGTCCTTGATTTTGGCTTTGACGAAAGCCTCGTGCGCCGCCAGCACTTCGGCGGGCGGCGTAATGAGCAGCGCGGCGCGCTCCAACTTTTCAACTTCCAGCGTTACCAGCCGCGGCGCTGCCTTGGCTGCCAATTCCAAACCGGGCTGCTTGCCGCCCATCATTTCCAGATACACCTGCGCCAGCAATTGGCAGTCCAGAATGGCATTGTGGCTGCCGCGCATGGAATTATCCACGCCGAGACGCCGGCATAGCGCATCAAGATTATTCGGCATGCCGGGATAGCGCGCCTTCGCCATAGCCAGGCTGTCAATCATGCGGCGCCGATCCAAGGCGGGCCGATTGCAGCGTAACAACTCCGCATCCAGAAAACCGAAATCAAACGGCGCGTTATGGGCGATGATCTCCGAATCGCCCAAAAAGGCCAGCAGCGCATCGGCAATAGCAGCAAATTTCGGCTTGCCGGCAACATCGCCATTGGTGAAGCCATGGATGCGCGAAGCCTCGGCTGGGATATCGCGTTCAGGGTCAATCAGGCTGTGAAACACCTCGCCGGTTGGCAGCAGGTTCACCAATTCCACCGCCGCCACTTCAATCACGCGATCACCGGTCAGCGGATCAAGCCCGGTGGTTTCCGTATCGAGCACAATCTGGCGCATCAGGCGGCACCCCTTAGCCGATGCATCAGGCGCCTGATGGCAGCCACGGCGAAATGCCGCGACAGCCCGCTATGGATCACCACATCGGCGCACCGGCGCTTTTCCCCATCCGGCATTTGCCGCGCGCGAATGGCGGCAAGCCTTTCGCGCGTCATGCCAGGGCGTCGCATCACGCGCGCGGCCTGCACCGCAGCGGGGGCCGAGACCACCACCACCTTATCCACCCGCTTTTCGCCGCCGGTTTCCAACAGCAGCGGAATATCCAAAACCACAAGGGATTTCCCCGCGCGCCGCGCCGCCGCCAAAAAGCGCTTTTCGGCATCGCGCACCAGGGGGTGCACAATGCGCTCGAGAACCCTCAACGCGGCCGGATTGCCGAGTACAGCCCGGCGCAAAGCTTCCCGATCCACGGCGCCATCACGCGTCGTGCCCGGAAAGGCCGCTTCAATTGGCTTCACCGCGCGCCCGCCCACTGCCTGCAATGCATGCACCGCCTGATCGGCGTCAAAAATCGGCACGCGATGACGGCGAAAAATCGCGGAGGCGGTGGATTTCCCCATGCCAATCCCACCCGTGAGGCCGATAATCTTCATGCGCCATCCCGCTTTGGGATATCGGCCGCCACCACATCGCGCAACGCCTGATCCACCTGCGGCGCCACACCAAACCAGGCGTCAAACCCCGGCCGTGCCTGATGTAGCAACATGCCAAGCCCATCCACCGCGACCAAGCCCCGCGCCCGTGCCGCCGCCAAAAGCCGGGTCTCGAGCGGCACATAGACAATATCGGCAACCACCGCGTTCGCAGGCAAAGGTGCCAAATCCAGCGCCAGCGCCGGCTGCCCCTGCATGCCGAGTGAGGTGGTATTCACGAGCAAAGCCGCCTCTTCCAGCGGCGCCCGATCTGCCACTTGAATGGGACCCCGAAGGTCCCGCGCCAAAGCCTCGGCCTTGGCGGAAGTTCGGTTGACCAGCGTCACCCGCGGCGCA
>JADCFR010000392.1 GCA_020249415.1 Roseomonas sp.
GTGGTCGGGATGGAACTGCGCTTCGCCGAATATGCCGATGGCGAACCGGGCGAAAGCCCGGACCGGACATCTTTGCTCGGGGAAGGCTATGATGATCTGACGCCCGCTGTGCTGGTCGCAGCCTGGGCACGGCATTTCATGGCGACGCTCGCGGATTGGCAGGCGCGCGGGGTGAAAACGCTGGCCGAACGCTACCTTGCGCGGCTTGACCCCAAGCTTGGCGCCGGCGCGCGGCGCGGCATTGTGCCGGGGAGTGGCGATCTGGTGCTGGAAGCCGGGGCAGGGCGCGAAACGCTCTCCTTGGCGGAGGCTTTGGCATGACCCGGCTGCCCCGCACCATCCGGCTTGACGCCTCAGACACGGTGATTTTCGACCAGGCGGCCGAGCCCGGCGAATGGGCCGTGCCGGGTGGTTTTTCCTTCTGGGATGAAGACCCCGCGCAAATGTCCGGCAAGCGCCGGCAAGCCTTTCGCGGCGGCTTCCTTGGCCTTGGCAGTTTCGGCTGGGCCACCTTGGTGGAGGTCGCGGAAGCCAGCGCTGCCGAGCGTGAAGCCGCGCTCGCCGCGCTTGCCGCGCATATCCATCTGGTCCATGGCGCGCCGGATGAGGCAGCGGCGCGCGCTGCGGCTCTGGAGGAATTGGCCTTTGCCGAACAGCTTTGTGATCACCCGCCTGGCACGGTGCTCGCCTTGACGCGCAGCATTGAAGGCGGCGAACAGCGCGAACGTTTCCGCACGCTGCATCTGCGCGCCGAACAGCATCGCAGTTTTGAAAGCCTGCCGGTTTTCGCGAGCGTGCAAACCCATGGCGAGGACGAGGATGAACCCATCCTCCGCCCTGATCTGACCAAAATCGGGAAGCGCGAAGCAAGAGTGCCATGCTCTCCCCCGGCGATTTCTGGGTCGCTTCCGGGCATCATTTATGTGAGGCCGCGCCGCATGGCCGGCTGCGCGCTACGGCTGATTTGTGGCGCGCCTTCCTCGCCCGCCCGGAATTGGTGCCCCCAGAGGAAGCCTGCGCGGCGGAAGTGGCGCTGCATGGCGCGCTTTTGGCCGAACCCGAACAGGCAGTGGATGCCGCGCGCATCGCCACCCTTGCCGATGCGGATGCGCAGGAAAATTGGCGGTATTTCCTGGGCTTTCGTGATCGCGTGAGCGCCGCGCCCAGCCTGGAAGAAGCCTGGCTCGCGCTGTGTCGCGGCGATGTCGGCGGCATCCCGCCGATCTTTCTGCAAATGCTGACGCATCTCGTCGCCCGCGCTGCGATGGAAGGGGAGGGCGATCCCTTTGCACTCCGCGCCGCTGAGCTTTTCTATCGCCCGCAGCGTGCTGCCATCAATCAGGGCTCGCTTTTGCTCGCGGATGAGGAAGTGCTGGACATGCGCGGGCGTGATGGCGGGTTTGGTGCGCTTGGCCAATTGCTCGTTGAAGCGGGCGCGCCGCCGCGAGAAGTTGAGATTGATGTGCTGTCCGACATGAATGCCCATCTCTATCACGGGCGCTCAGATGCGCATGATTTCGCGCTGGATATTGCGGAAGGCCGGCCCGGCCAGCAGGGGCTCGCGCGCGCCATCGCGCGCTTCATCCGGCATTTGTTCGGTGAGGAAGTCACCATCCGCGCCGTGCCCACCATCGAAGATCGCGATTGGCGCTGGCATATCGGGCTGGATACGGAAGCGACTGCCATCACCAATGATCTCTGGCAGGGCAAGAAGGTGGCGCAGGCGCGGCTGGCGCGCATTCTCTGGCTTGGCGTGCTGGATTTCGCCAATCCCGCGCGCGTGCTGCCGCGCGTCGCCGGCAAGCCGATCTATCTGGCGCTCGCCATGGATGCGGCCAATCGGCTGCGTATGAAGCCGCAAAACCTGGTGGCCGGCCTGCCGCTGTTGACGGCGGAGAAGGGCGCATGAGTCTGATCATCCCCGGCACCGTCACCATCCCGGTTGGCGTGGTGGTGGAACGCCGCCCCGGCGTCACGCCATGGGCCGATTACGCCTGGCGCGCGGTGGAAGTTTTGGAAGATGCGCCCGCTTTGCCTGCCTGGACCCTGATGCGCGAAGAAGCCGGGCGCAGCCTGTTCTTCGCCGGCAATGCCGAAGTCGCTTTCCACCCGACCGATACTGATAACTACAAACACAATCTGGAAAGCTCCCACCCCAGCATCTGGGTGGTGCTGCGCCCGGTTGAGGCCGCGCCGGGCTTCGCCCTGCAACGCGTGATGGTGGATGCCGGAGAGGCGCATCTCTATGCCGATTCAGGGTCTGACCTGATGGAGGCCGTGCCACTTCCCCCCGGCATCCGCGCCGCGCTGGAAGCCTTTGTGGCGGAACATCACCGCGACCGCGGTTTTCATAAGCGCAAGCGCGACAAGGCAGAACTGGATGGGCTTGGCCGCCGTGGCCGGGTAGATGGCCCATGAGCGAGGAAGGGGAGGGCTTCCTTTCGCGCTGGTCGCGCCGCAAGCGCGCCGTGGTGGAAGGCCGCGCGCCAGAGGAACCCGCACCGCCCGCGCCCCTTGAGGCCAAGCCCGAGGCACCGCCCGCCGCGCCTGAGGATGATTTCGACCTGAGCAGCCTGCCGCCGATTGATAGCCTGACGATTGAGA
>JADCFR010000393.1 GCA_020249415.1 Roseomonas sp.
AAGGGGATAAGAACAAAACAAGAACATTTTGGCAAGCGAAAAATGACGCTGGGCGCGAAAAATTTTAACCTATTGTTTTCATAATGTTTTTCAGTCCATCCGGAACCACGCCAGGAAGAATACGCATCCCAGTATGGATAGCAGCCTTGCGGTCTAATGTAAGCAGTGATAACACTCTCTCACCCTTCAGGTAGACATGTCGTACCAGGCGATGACCACAAAGCCGCAACTTGCCCCGACGCGAAGCTTCCATCACGGCAATCTCCGCCAGGCGCTGATTGATGCGGCGCTATCCGCCCCGGACATTGAGCGCCTGTCACTGCGTCAACTTGCATCCGGTCTTGGCGTCACCGCCGCCGCGGCCTACCGCCATTTCACCAACCGGGAGGATTTGCTGTTCGAGGTCGCCAGGATCGGATTTGATCGCCTTAAACATGGGTTTGAGACCGCCTTTGACATTTCCACCCCCCCTTCCGATGCTACGGAAGCGCGGCAAAGGCTCATTCTATTGGGCCAAGCCTATCTGCAATTCGCCGATGATATGCCCGCCTTGTGGCGGCTCATGTTTGGTTCCCAGGCTGAGGTCTATCGCAATACGGCGAATTTCCATGGCGCGCGCAACAGCTACGAGTTTTTGCCGGCGGTGCTCACGGGCCTGTACCAACATGGCGTGATCACCACCAAGCCGGATGAGCATGATGCGCTATTCGCGTGGAGCGCCATTCATGGGGCAGCGACCTTGCGAAGCGGGCGGGTGCCTGCCGCACTGGCGCCGATCGCTGACCTCGCTGTGGGGGTAGCCAATCGCGTTATTCGCGCATTGAAATGAATTCGCAAAGCAAAGGAAGTTTTGGCATGCTTCTGCAAAACCTGACCGCTGGGATGCACCCGCGCCGCCTGCGCATCTTCATGGCGGAAAAGAGCCGCGCGATCATGTGTCGTGAGGCGGGCGCCGCAGGTAGGGCCAAAGCCGATCATATCGCGCATGCTCACTGGTGGCTTTACAGCCAGCCACGCGATGCATGGCCGTTCGAAGGCGATCTGCGCCCGGCGATGGAATGCGGGTAGCGGCCATGTCACGCATCGCCGTATTTGGTGCAACAGGGCTCACGGGCAGGTTGGTGGTCGAGCAGGCGCTTGCGCTGGGTCATGAGGTCGCGGCGCTGGTACGCGATCCTGGCAGAATGGCGCTGAAGCATCCGGGCTTGGCCGTGATGGGGGGCAGCCCGACTGCGGCCCGCGATGTTGAGCTTTGCATAAGGGGTGCGGATGCCGTGATCCACTGCCTGGGCATTGGCGGCAAGGGTGATGGAAAGCCCACCACCCTCATCTCCGACTCAGTCAAGGTCGTGCTGGCCGCGATGCACCAACAAGGCATCCCGCGCATTCTGTGCATGTCCAATATCGGCGCAGGCGGTAGCGGCACTTGGATCGCCAACCGCATCGTCATTCCGCTTTTTCTCCGATGGCTGCTTCCCATTATTGAGGACAAGAACCGCATGGAGGAAGCGCTCCGCGCCAGCGCGGTTGACTGGGTATCCGTGCGGCTGCCGAATATCGTGGAGGGTCCCGAGAAACCCGTTCGGGTGAGTGCCGATGGCCGGGGCATAGGCTTCACCATCACTGCGGCATCGGCAGCCCGCTTCCTTCTGGAACAGGTCAAGGCCTCGGACTATCTTCGCTCAGCGCCGAGCATCAGCAATTGACTGAAACAACCCATCGGTGAAAATCATCGCGGAAGATATGATTATCGGAATCAGGCCCGGCGGCACGCGGGGTGCGGAGAGCCATGCATTTCCCCCCGCGGTCACTGACCGGAAGCTGCCGCCGATACCGTGGGGGCAACCAATTCCCGCACCAGCCGGGCGGTGATTTCCGGCTGTTCAAGTGGTGTCAGATGCGCTGAATCCTCTACGGTCAAGAAACGCGCCCCGGGGATGCGGCGCGCAATTTCCTGGGTCTCTGCCGGAGGGTAACGCGTATCCTCGGCGCCCGACACCACCAGCACCGGCACTTCGAGCTTTGGCAGCAGCGGGAGCAGCGACTCACGTTCGATAAGCACAGCGCGCGCGGCCGCTTGCAGGGCGCGCGGCGCACGCCCGGGAAAGGCCGCCACAAACTCTTCGATCACTTCAGGGTTCCGCGCGTGGGTGCGCCGGCTGAAGAAACCAGCGGCCACGCGGCGCCCGAAGAACGCCGTATTGCCAAGCAAACCCGTCAGCCAAACGATGGAGCGCGTACCGAAATCGCTGGTACCCGGCCCGAGGGGTGTATTGAAGGCCGCCATAGCCGAAATGCGATGCGGCGCCTGGAACGCCGCCTGCAAGCCGGCAATCCCGCCCCAGGAACAGCCGACCACCGCGGCACGTTCAAGGCCGAAGGCATCGAGGACGGCGACCACCGCCGCGCCGCTCATTGCACTGCTGAGCGGCAATGCTGGCGGGCTGCTCTCGCCATGGCCCGGGGCGCTGATCAGAAGCAGCCGAAAATCCGGCGCGAGGTGCTTCACCAGGGGATCGAACATCGAAGCCTCGGCATAGAGGCCGTGCCAAAGTAGCAGGGGAACGGTACCCTGGCCGGCTTCCCGAACCGCCAAGGTCCCGGCGGGGGTGATCACGCGGCAGCCAGTACCGGCTTGGGTGCCGGCGGTTTGGCTGGCCGCCATGGTGAGGGCGTTGCCGACAAGGGCTGGCGTAAGTGGCAGCGGGACGGCGCGGTTCATGGGGTGAAATCCCTTTCACTTGGTGGTGTGAAGCAATGGGCCTAAAAGTAAACAGTAATCACTTTAGGGCTGTGAGGGGCAAAGTCAACATATTTAACATTTCTGGCTGATCCCTTCCGCAGGGCTGACCATGGCCCCAAGCGCGCCTCGCACGGCCTGGGTGTGGGCTATTTTTATCTTGCATTTGGTTCGACGTTATACTATTTTGTTCGAAGTCGAACAATTCTGTTCAGCTATTTCAAAAGGCCTCTTGCCCCATGACGATCCAAAGACGCCAAATCCTCACCGCCGCCGGCGCCATGCTTGTCCTGTCAGATGGGATGCTGCGCCTGGCGAAAGCCCAGCCCGCGCCCGATGCCGACCCGGCAACGCGCCATGCTGATCTGCGCATTCGTGCCGCCGGGCATGCCATCCGCGCCCCAAACCCGCATAATCGGCAGCCCTGGCTGGTGCAGTTGGCGGGCGCTGATCGTGTCCTGCTCCGTTGCGACCTGGAACGCCGCCTGCCCGAAACCGACCCCTTTGATCGGCAGATCGTGATCGGCCTTGGCGGTTTCCTTGAGCTTTATCGGATGGCGCTGGCGCAGGAGGGCATTGGCGCCGACATCGCCCTATTCCCTGAAGGGCTGCCGGGCCGGCGGCTTGATCAGCGGCCGATCGCGGCAATCACGCTCCGCCCAGGGACGGGCATGCCCGATCCGCTCTTTGCTGCGGTGCCCACGCGCCGTTCGGCCAAGCAGCCCTATGATATGGCGCGGGTGCCCGATCCGGCGCCGCTCGCCGCCGCGCTTGCCGATCCGAAGCGCCTTGGCTTCACGACCGACCCGGCGCGGGTCGCGGCACTGCGTGACCTGGCGCAGGACGGCTTCCGTGTGGAGGCCAGCACACCGCATACGCTGCAGGAAAGCGTTGACCTGTTTCGCCTTGGGCGCGCGGAGATGGCGGCGAACCCGGATGGGATCGGCATTGGCGGACCGCAGGTCGAAGAATTGGTCGCCCGCGGGCAATTGACCCGCGCCGCCTTCACAGACCGCAACGGCCAGGCCTTCGGGATGATGATGCAGGCGCAGCTTTCGGTCATTTCGGCTTCGCCCTGCTTTGTCTGGACCACGACCCCAGGCAATGGACGCGTGGCGCAGCTTGAGGCCGGGCGCGACTGGCTGCGGCTTGATCTGGCGGCGAATGCCGCCGGCCTTGGCATCCAGCCATTGAGCCAGACACTACAGGAATTCCCGGAAATGGAGCCGCTGCATGAGGCGATGCGCCGCGCGACGGGTGTGGCATCGGGCGAAAGGCTGCAAATGTTCGGGCGACTCGGCCATCCGGCATCGCCGGGCATTCGGACTGCTCTGCGCTGGCCGGCGGAATCGCGTATATTGCGTGGGTGACCGCGAACGCCCCGACCGCCTATGGCACGCGCGGCGTGCGCGCGGGAAAGGCCGGCACAAACTGCGCGACGACTTCGGGGTTCTGCGCGCGGGTGCGCCGGCTGAAGAAACCAGAGGCCACGCGGCGCCTGCATGCCGGCAATGCCGCCTCAGGAACAGCCCAATCCAGCATCCGCTCAGGCAGGGTCAAAACGCAGTACAACACGGGCACCGCCCGAGGGCGCGTCTTCAACCGCCACCGCCGCACCGATCTGCGCCGCGGCTTCGCCGACGATAGCGAGGCCGAGGCCAGAGCCCACATGGCGGCTCCATGACCCACGCCAAAACCTCTCGAACACCTGGCTTCTGAGTGAGGCTGGAATGCCGGGCCCGGCATCCTCGATCTCGACTGTAGCATCGGGGTCAAGCCGGATCGCTACCTCGGTCCCGTTTGGGGCGTGCTGTATCGCGTTTTCGATGACGTTGCGGAGCATCGCCTCAATCGCCTCGGCGGTGCCGCGCACTTTCAGCTGCTCCACCGCGACGTCCAGCCCGATCCTAACGTCACGCGATACCGCGAGCGGGGCAAGGCTGCAGGCCACTTCTCGCAATAGCGGCGCGATCATGGTGCGTGTTTCTGGCATCGTAACGATACTCTCGGCACGTGCAAGGGCAGTCAGCTGGGCCACCACACGTGTCATGCGCTGGCAATCGGCCTGGAGCATGCGGATATCCTCGGCGTTGACTGGGCCTTTTGCCAAGCGGTCCAGCCGTCCGGACAGCACGGTGAGCGGCGTGCGCAGCTCATGGGCGGCATTGGCAGTGAAGCGCTTCTGCGCCGCCAAGGCGCTATCAAGTCGCGCAGTTGCCTCATCGAAGGCCGCAACCAACGGTATCAACTCGGCTGGCAAGGTTGCATTGGCAAGCCGCGGAAGGTGGGACCCTGGTTGGATCGCGCGTGCTCTCGCTGCGAGTTCGCGCAGCGGCGCCAACCCGCGGCGTACGACCAGCGCTGCCACAAGGACCGCCAATGCGCAGCCCAATGGCACCGCCCATGCGACATCCACCAAGAATTCCCAGATCACCTCATGCGCGATGGGGCTTGATGCCGCTTCATCCAGTTCCAGCGCGTGCCACACAAACCCCGCAAGGCCGATGGCCGTGATCGCTGTCAGCGCCAGCGAAAGGCGTAGCACCAGCGCATGTTGCAGCGACCGTGGCTTCATGGTGCGCGCATCATATAGCCGAGGCCGCGGAAGGTAATGATCGTTGCCGTCGCACCAGCCTGTGCCATCCGCCGGCGAAGGTTATGGACATGCACCGGCAAGGCGTTGGAAGCCGGCTCATCCTCCGCCGCGTAGATCTGCTCGATCAGGAGTGTCCGGGTCACCATGCGTCCTTGGCGGCGCAGCAGCGCCTCAAGCAGCGCGAGTTCGTGCCTTGGCAGTGTCAGCGGCAATCCATTAATCTCAACAGCGCGGCTGATGCTGTCGAGTACGATGCCGCCACAGGCAAGCACGCGGCCAAGCGCGGCACCCGGGCGGCGCAGAAGCGCGCGCAGCCGTGCCAGCAATTCGGCTTCTGCATAGGGCTTCACCAGGTAGTCGTCGGCCCCTTCGTCAAGGCCAGTTACCCGTGCTTCAAGGCTGTCACGCGCGCTCAGGATGAGCATCGGTGTGCCGCAACCGCGGCCACGTAACCAGCGCAGCAAGCTGAGACCATCACCATCCGGAAGGTTGAGGTCGAGAATGCCAGCGTCATACGGTGTCGTGGTCAGCGCAGCCTCCGCCTCCGATCGCGTGGTGGCGATGTCCGGCGCCATGCCGGCAGCGGCAAGCGCAGATCGAAGGTTGCGCGCAATCTCCGCTTCATCCTCGATAATCAGCACCCGCATGACGGCCTTCACCCCCGAAAACTGCCTTAAACAAGTTATCGCAGTCTAGCTTTCGTTGCCGCGTGCCGAAAGAGGAAAGGAGGATCGGACAGGCGGTGCAATTCCTGATCCTACTGACCGAGCCGCGGGATCAAAAGGGGTCTGTTCGGCATCTTGAGGTGGGTAACACGCGCAAGCTGATCAGGGCGGCAGCTAAAGGGCACCGCGTGGGTAAGCTTGCGTCAAAGGAGTTTCACGGCATGCGCAAGGAGGCATCACAGGGGAAAGGAAGTGAAGATGCTTCCGAGGCCCCCAGCATGGCCAGCGTAAACCTTCGCGCGGCAGCGGAGCGATTGCTGTCCATCCAAGAAAAAGATGAACCAATCAAAGGAAATATTCCATCACAGGAAAGGAGATGTCACATGAGGAAATCTACATGGAGCGTGGTTGCGATAGCCGCGCTGGTGATCACCGCACTTGGCGGCGCTTTTGCTCAGCAGCAGGCGCAGCGCAACGTCAATGACTGGCTACTGAACGCGCCAGACGACACCACGCGGTTCCAGCTTCTGCAGCGCTATCTTCGTGGCTTCGACCAGCCAATGTGGGAAGTGGGCGAACGCTTCCGCATGATCCACCAGGCGCTTGCCGACGAAAACTGGGAACTGGCCGTCTATCATTGGGAAAAGACGCGCGACACGATTGTGAATGGCTATCTGAAGCGGCCACTGCGCCAGCCAAATTCGCAAGCGATGTTCGTGGACAATGTCTTTCAACCGACGCTGGCGGCCTTCCGCGCCGGCAATCCCGAAAAGGCGTGGGAGGCATTCCAGACCGCGCGTGCGGTATGCATGGCCTGCCATGAAGCGGAGCGCGTTACTTACATGAATAATCAAGCGCTTTTCCGCCTGACCGAGCGTCCCGCGCGTCCGGGCGGGTGACACGCGTTTTGGGGAGGCCAAGCACGCGATACAGTATTCTGGCCCCCTTACATCTACCGCCGCCGGCGCCATGCTTGTCCTGTCAGGCGGGATGCGGCGCCTGGCGACAGCCCAGCCCGCGCCCGAAGGCGATCCGGCGACGCGCCACGCTGTTCCGCGCATTCGTGCTGCCGGGCACGCCAGGCCTTCGGGATTATGATGCAATCAATGCTTTCAGTCATTGCCGCTTCGCCCGGCTTCGTCCGGACCTCGACGCCTGGCGATGGACGCGTGGCGCAGCTTGAGGCAGGGCGCGATTGGCTTCGGCTTGATCTGACGGCGGCTGCCGCTGGCCTTGGCATCCAGCCATTGAGCCAAGCGCTACAGGAATTCCCGGAAATGGAGCCGCTGCATGAGGCGATGCGCCGCGCGATGGGTATGGCATCGGGCGAGAGGCTGCAAATGGTCGGCAG